>NZ_CP132458.1 GCF_032595875.1 Borreliella andersonii
TTAAAAACTTTTCTATTGGATAAATTTTATAAAAAGAAGGTAATAATGTATAAACAACAATATCTTATTTCTGGCAAGGTACAAGGTGTTGGTTTTAGATTTTTCACAGAACAAATAGCAAATAATATGAAACTAAAAGGATTTGTAAAAAATTTAAACGATGGAAGGGTAGAAATCGTAGTGTTCTTTAGTACTAAAGAACAAATAAAAAAATTTGAAAAATTATTAAATGGGAATAAGTATGCAAACATAGAAAACATTGAAAAAATAATTTTAGATGAAAATTATCCTTTTCAATTTAATGATTTTAAAATTTATTATTAGAACTTGCTTCTTGTTTAACAAGTACCTTAACTTTTTTATTTTTTGGTTTAGTATTACTCATATAAGAATAGTCATTCTTAGAATAAAAAACTCTAGATCTAAAAAAATGTTCAACTTTAAATTTCAAAAACTCTAAAGACTTTCTGTTTCTACAAAAAATATTCAAATTGCCATCAGAAAATTTAATATCAAGTCCGAAATTACAACTCGTTTTTAAAAAACTACAAGAAATAAAACTACCATTTGAACTATTCCTATTAAAAATAGGAAAATATTTTTTACCTCTTTTAGAATCTTTAAAATAAATTTTAAGCCAATCTCCTGCTGGCTTAACTGAAGCTAACGTATCATAAAGATAAGAAATGTAAATCGTTCTATTGTCATTAGATTTTAAAATCTTTTTAAAAAAATAATGGGGACCTATTTTCATATAAATTATATAATATCTTATTAATAAAATATTTCCTAATATTTCTCAAATGCATTGAGAATACCCGAAATTTTAAAAAAAAATTATAGCTTATAATTAAAAATTATTGATAAGTATTCTGTAAGTTTTATATAGTTATAATTGTATCCATATGTGGCTTTAAAAGCTTTGCGAATTTTAACATTCAATCCTCTAACCATTGCCAAAGTTTCTAAATTGTCTTTCAACATCAAATTTTTAATTACAATCAACGTTTTAATATAATTATCATCAAATATATGATGTTCTTTTATCAAGCTTTCTAAACGATCCATTGTAAGAGTAGAATAAGTAGCTTTACGTCTAACATATGTATAAATTCTTTGATTCAGCAATGTTAATAAGTTGTTATCTGCCTTATCATCTAAATTATCTAAAACATACCGATTATAATGAAAAGCAGTTGTTATGTCATTTGGCTCGTGCCCTAAAACCTTTGTTATCCAATAATTCATTTCCATGTTTTTGGGAGCAAATGCTAGATAAGAAAATTTACAATAAATAGCCCTGCAAAAATAGACAGACTCTTCAGGAGCAAAAATATTATTAAAAATTTGACGAAACAATCTATTATAACTGTATGCAAGATTTGAAGAAATAATTTCTTTAGTAAGATTTTCGGTCTGCTCCATATAGCGTATTTCTTTTATGGAATCAATTATTATCTCAGGATCTGCAAAAACTGGAAAAACAACTTCATTAACAACATTATTTTCCCGCTTTTTTGCAATAAACTCCATACGAATATGATTCTTATCTGCGATATAAAATTGAGAAAGCTTCATTACTTCAACAGGACGACGTCCTATTGCCATTAAAACTCCATAAAATTTCAATCTAATATCTCGGTTTTGATTCAGCAAAAGCTTAATTATTTCAATATAAGTATTTAAATTAATTTTAACAAATATCTGTTCTTTTCTATAACTATTAATCTTTTCAATTTTATATTTATGAGCATAATCATTTAACCATTTTGGAGTTACAAACAAATCTATAAAATATTGAAAATAAGGTTTCTCATCGTTCATTTGATTTACAAATATTAGCTCTTCTATTTTTTTTTGGTCCTTAATTCCTATATTTTTTAATTCTTTTACTTTTCTTGATTTCCAAAAAAATAAAAAGGTATTTTCTCTTCTAATCTTTTCAATTACCGAAAGATTAATATATTCTTTAATTATTTTACGAGTCTTTGAAAGATTTAATATTATTGAACGATTTGTAAATTTATCTTTTCTAAAAAGAATAGTTTTGTGATTTTCTGCAAGAATTTTTATCTTTTCTTTCAATTTTAAATACGAAAGCTCATTATTGAGATATTTGTTATATAGAATTTCTAATTCTTTTCTAAATATTTCAAAATCATTTTTTATTTTTACTTTTGGAGGCATATTAATTCAATTATATCAAGTTTAAAATCTTTAGCTAAGTAAAAAATTTCTGATTTTTTAAAAATATATTTAGATAATATTTAAATTACATAATATGCTAGGCTGCATAATAAAACTAAAAAAATATTCCATTCACACCGATAAATCTTTTGTTAATTTAAAGCGCAAAACAATAAAATTCAAATTTTAAATAAATTCTTTTATTTTTTAAAAAAGAGCTATTTATAAATAGCTCTCTCTGATATTTTTATCACAAGATTTGCAATAGCAATTCTAAAAGAATTTCTTATTCTTTTTCACGTAAAAGTAAAACCTTATCATACGCTTTGATAAAGGGCAAATACATAAATACCGAAATAACCAATAATAATAAAACTAGAACAAACGATTTAATATCAAGCCCTGTAGAAAAAAAAGCTGCAATAGGAGCAGGCGTTGTCCATGGAACCAGAGTTCTGACCCTTTCAATAATTCCAAAATTAGTAAGAGTATATGCAACAATTATATTAAATACAGGAATAAGTAAAAAAGGAATGCCTAATATAGGATTTAAAACTATTGGTGCCCCAAACATAATAGGCTCATTAATATTAAAAATCCCGGGAACAAATGAAAGTTTACCTATGGCCTTTAAATGTTGAGATTTACTAAGCATCATAGCAATAGCAAGCCCTAAAGTTGCACCAGCACCACCAATATATATAAATGAATCAAGAAATCCCCCTGCTAAAATATGAGGAAGTGGAAGATTGTCAGAAAGAGCCCTAATATTAGAGTCAAGATTTGACAAAATTATAGGATTAAGCAAAGCAACAATAACATTAGTACCATGAAGTCCACAAAACCATAATGTATGAACAATAAAAGAAATTGTTAAAGTCCCAACCAAAGTATCGCTAATATGCAAAACAGGTCGAAACATACTCATAATTATTTCAGGGAAAAGGCTTCCCACAGAACTTTGAATGGCAATATTAACACTTTGAGCTACAATTGAAAGTACAATAACAGGAACTAAAGCTTCAAAAGATTTTAAAACAGCAGGTGGAACAGACTCTGGTAACTTAATTGCCATATTCTTTTGAACTAAAAATTTATAAACTTCAACAGAAAAAATAGCAGCAATAATAGCCGTAAATACTCCTTGAGCACTAAAATATCTTGCGTCAATTACAGGAAACCATGAATTAGGCTGAACTCCCCATTTAGTAACATCTCCACCGTAAGGTATCCAATCTGATTGCCCAGCTAAAATTAAAAATGTATAAAGAGATAAAAATCCTCCTGTAATTCCACTAAGTTTATAGTGATTAGATAAATTATATCCAATACCAAAAACAACAAATATAGACATAATACCCATACTTACATAAAATGGCTGAACAAGATTTCCTTTATATTTAGCCATTAAATCAACATACCACTGTTGGTATAACAATGTTTGAGAATCTGTAAAAGGCAAATTAACTAAAAGTAAAATAAAAGAACCAACTATCAAAAAGGGCATAGAAAAAGTAAAACCATCTCTTAAAGCAATTAAATATCTATTTGAACCTATTTTACTAGCAATAGGAACTAAAGTAGTTTCAATAAAATTTTGAAAATTCATGAAAACCATCCTCCAATAAAAACTAATTAAAAGTTATAATTAACAATTTATAATATTCATTATAATATAATTTATCCTTCAATAAAAACTAATTAAAAGTTATAATTAACAACTTTTAATATTTGTTATAATATAGTATAATTAGTAGTAATAATACTAAACTCCTTATAAGATATATATATAATAAAATTATTTATTTTAAATATATCTTATAATTTAAGATATATAAGATATATTAAATAGTATTAATTATTGTTTTATAAATAAAAGGAGAATATTCTATACATGAATAACAAAACATATAGCATAGAAGAATTGATCGATAAAATAAGTATGCCTGTCGTTGCTTACTCTGGTGAGGCTAAAAGCCTTCTAAGAGAAGCTTTGGAATATGCCAAAAACAAAGAATATGACAAAGCAGAGCTTACTATACAAGAAAGTAAAAAATCTATTGCAAAGGCCCATGAAGCACACAGAGAAATAATACATCAATCGGCCACTAATCCAAACTCTGTTAAAACGCCTTTTATTTTAATTCATGCTGAAGATCATTTAATGTCTGCTATTTCAGAATTAAGCATTTTTGAAGAATTAATCAATGTTTATAAAATAATAAATGAAATAAAAAACTAGGAGAAAATATGAACATACTACTTGTATGTGGAGCTGGAATGTCCACAAGTATGCTGGTACAAAGAATTGAAAAATATGCCAAAGCAAAAAATATAAATGCTAAAATTGAAGCTATCCCTGAGACACGACTTAGTGAAGTTGTTGATCGCTTTGACGTTGTTTTACTTGCACCACAGTCAAGATTTAATAAAAAAAGACTTGAAGAAATCACAAAACCTAAAGGAATTCCAATCGAAATAATTAACACAATCGATTATGGAACAATGAATGGCGAAAAAGTATTACAACTTGCAATTAATGCATTCAACAATAAAAGTTCTGTTTAAGGAAGGTTAAAATGAAAGAAATTGGAATATCCATATACCCTAATGTAAGCTCTAAAAATAAAATTATTGAATATCTTGAAAAAAGTGCCCATTTTGGATTTACTCAAGTATTTACCTCCTTACTCTATATTAACGGAAATGAATTTGACATATTCAAAGAATTACTAAACATTGCGAATAAAAACGGAATGAAACCTATTATTGATGTAAGTCCTAAAATTTTCAAAGCATTGAAAATCGACCTTTCAAATCTTAAAAATTGTCCAAAACTAGATTATTTTAAAAAACTTGGTGCCTGGGCAATTAGATTAGACAATACATTCACAGGCATTGAAGAATCATTAATGACTTTTAACGACTCTGACCTTAAGATCCAACTTAATATAAGTAATATAAATAAACACATTGATACAATAATGCATTTTAAGCCGAATATAAAAAATTTACTTGGGTGTCATAATTTTTATCCTCACAAATATACAGGACTTTCAAGAAATTTCTTTAAAGAAACAACAAAAATATTCAAACATTATTCAATCCCAACAGCCGCATTTATTAGTTCTAATAATGCAGAAGAATGTGCAAGAGGGAAAGAAAAAGAAGGTGTTCCTACACTAGAATCACACAGATTTAAAGATATAGAAATCCAAGCAAAAGATCTTTTCAAAGAAGGAATAGATACAGTCCTAATTTCTAATTGTTTTCCAAGTGAAACAGAACTAAAAAAAGTATCAAAGGTAAACAGAAATATTTTAGAGCTCAAAGCAGACCTAAATCCAAATGCAACTTCAGTAGAAAAAGAAATAATCCTTGAAAATTTACATTTTAATAGAGGCGATATTAATTCCTATAGAATTCGATCAACTATGCCAAGAGTGTACTACAATAATGAAAAATTTCCTGTACATTCCCCAAATGAAATTAAAAAAGGAGACATCCTAATAGACTCTTCAAAATACTTAGGTTATGCAGGAGAACTTCAAATAGCACTAAAAGATACCCCAAATAATGGCCTTGTAAACGTAGTTGGGAAAATAATCAATGACGAAATATATCTGCTTGAAAAAATAGAACCTTGGGAAAAATTCAAAATAATAGAAAATAAATAAATGCCCTAATAAAAAGTTTGTTTATTGTAAAAATTTTTCAATTGCTTTAAGGACATAATAATGAACAGTAATGTAGGACTCTCTTAAATCAAAATTTTTAGAACTATCTAAAAAATATATAAATTCATTGGTAGAAGAATTGAGATCCTCAATATCACTTTTAAGTTCAAAATCCCGATTAATAGCCTTAATATCATCCAAATTAAAAATAATAGTGGCAAAATTCTTAATATTGACATTGATGCTATTTTTAAAAGAATTTTCTTTGTCAAAACTATCAATAGTGCTAAATTCAAGTTCATTTGAATTTACATTAGAAATTGTTAATTTAAATTTACGATCAAAAAAAATACCAAAATCATAAGTTAATAAGTTTACTTTTTTAGAACTTAAAGCCAATTTCATTATAATATCATTGCTAAATTTATCTAAAATAAAAAAATAAGAATAATAACTAATATCTTTAATAGAATTAAAGTAATTCTTAGTATGAATGCCGGTTTTAAATTTACCATCTCCTAACGATTCATATAAACCAATTTCAATTTTTATTACCTCATCCAAAGGTCTAATAAAAATCGAAGAAACGCTAATGTTACATGAAAACAAAAAAATAATGAAAGGAAAAATAAAATTAAACCTTTTTTTCATCTAAAATTTCTCATTAAATGTACTAAAATGTATATTAACATTAGTAAAAAGATTACATAAAAAGTATAACAAATTCTTTAATAATTAAAATCAAAAAGAATATAATTATTGCACTAGAATTAAATTTATACAATTATATAGAATCACTTAAGGAACAAAAAATGAAATACCTTAAAAATATTTTCTTATTTTTGTTAATTTTAGGTTGCAAATCTATCCCAAATGGTAATTTTAATCTACATGACACAAACCATAAATTAGGAAAACTAAAATTTCAAGAAGACTCAATAGTAAGCAGAAATTATGATAATAAAATATCTATTGTGGGGGTATATAACCCCTTAACAGAAAAAGAAAATTTTAAAGTCAATATTTACATCAAAAAAAAAGGACTACAAATAAACCCTGAAAGCATTTTGATAAACGAAGAAAAAATTGACTATTTAAAATATCAAGCAGAGCTCAAAGTAAAATCTAGCTTTAATAAAAATATTGTTAGTATTTCACTAACTAATTCAAGAGATTTATTAACCCACATCTACGATAAAAGCATAGGGAAATACATTAATATTGACCTTAAGGACAATTGGAATGTATCACATAGCATAAAATTTAATAAGGAATATATTTTAGAATACATAACAGATTTTGATAAAGAAATTAAAATATCTAAAAATATTTTGCAAAAACGCATTGATAATAGAAAAATTGAAATTGAAAAAACAGAGCTTAAAACAGAATATAATGAAATAGAAGATTATTACATATACAGTATGAAAATTCCAAAATTATTTGAAAAATCAAACATACCCTCAGAAACTTACGAAACATTTGTTATAGCAAATTATTACCCCTGTGAAAATTTAAATATATTGTTTTTAAATTTAAGCTTATACTCTGATCAACTGCGTTTTCTAAACTCTATTTACGATGAGAATGATAGAAAATTGAAAATCGAGCCTCCTGTGAGAACTTTAAAGAATTCAAAAACAATAAAAGAAACATTAAATATAGTATTAAGCCCACAAAAAATAATAGAGCTGACAAAAAATATTGAAAAAGATATTACTTTAAAATTAAAATCCTACGGAGAAAAAGGAGAATTCACATTTGAAATATATAAACCGCTTCTTTTAAAATTCTTAAAAGAAGTAGATCATTGCATAAAAAATTTGCAATTAACTAGGCATAAATTTTAACTTATTTAATCTTACTACATATTTGATTGTAAGTTTACCAATAAAACTTTACTTTTTTAAATAAGTGTATTATTATTAATTTTAATGCTTAATGCAATAACAAATCAAACGATGGGAGCTTAAAATGTATCAAATAAAACCTACCAAGATGCCTTTTAATAAAGTAGTAGATCGAAGATTGAAAATATTTTGGGTCATTCAAAAACTAAGTGCCAATTACTTCATATCTAAAAAAAAATATTCTTTAAGCAATGTTGTGGCAATGACAAATTCTATATTGGAAAAAAAAGGATTCAAAAAGGTTACTAAAAGAACGATACAAAATGACATAAAAATTTTTGAAACTTTGGGATTAATTAAAAGTCATTTCAATCCGCTTGGAAAAAACAACGGAAGTTTTACTTACTATACCATAAATAAAGCCCTTGAAAAATTAGCTAAAAAAATTATCAGTACAGCATATTTTATTGATAAAAAAACAAGACATGAAAAATCAAAAAAAACACAACTAATAAAAATCAGAAGAATAGAAGAATCTCAAAAATATAAAATTTCACATCAAATAACTTCACATGTTTTAAGTGATAATATAAGTAAAAATTATAAGAATTCTAATTATCGTTTTAAGAAAAAAAAACAAAATCTAAAACAAACTATAAACTTCTTAGAAAAAAAAATAAAAAAAACCCTGAAATCAATAAACCTAGAGGAGATAAAAAAAATAACAGAAAACAACGTAACTTATAAGAATTCACTATGGAACTTGAAGGATTTCATAGAAGAATTATACGAATATGAAGAGAAAAAAATCATAAAATTTTTCAAAAAAGCCCTAAAAAAAAAGAAAAAAAAAGTATGGTTTATGGCAAAAAAATTTAAAAACACAGACTTTGATAAACTGATAAAAGAATTTAAAATTAAAAACGAAATAAAAAAAAAGAGAAATTTGGAAAACGAAACTCAAATCCATAAATCAAATAATATAAAAAATGCTATTGTATTAATGAAAACTCTAATCAAAAACAAAAATATAATGAAAAAATTGCAAAACAAAACAAAAGTAACATAATGAAAAATAAAGAAACAAAAAAAAATTTTTTTAAAAAAATTGAAAAATTAGAAAACAAAATTGTTTATCACACAAAAATCTTTGACATGATAAACAACTTTGAAGCAAAACCAAAAAAAGGAAAATTCTGGTTATGTTTAAGAAGCGTATTTAACAATAAAAAATACGAAAGTTTTCATTTATTCTCAGTAAAGGAGAATGATAAATTTTTAGGAATTTTTTATGGTTTTATAAATCTTCCAAAATCATTTATTATAAATTATTCAGAAAAAGGAACAAAAAAAACCATAAAATTAAAAAAAATATTTTACATGGAATTCAAATTTAAAAAAGGAAGCGTTTTTTGCTACTTAAAAAGTTTATATATACTAACCAAGATTAAAAACAAAAGTAAAGTATTTTACAAATCTCTTTTAGAAAGAACTTTAAAAATTGAAGAAGAAATATATAAATTTTATGATAAAAAATACGAGAATAACAAAGGAATATTAAATTGGATAAAAAAAACCCAAAAATAATAACAATTGCATCAATAAAAGGAGGAGTGGGAAAAAGTACAACATCACTAATGTTTACAAATATACTCTCAAAAAAAAATAGCAAAATACTATTAATAGATTTAGATCCACAAGCAAGCACTACAAGTTTTTATATCAATATCCTAAGAAAAAAAAATATTAATCCAAAAAATATTAATATATATAAAGTTCTTAAAAAAGAAATAGATATAGAAAATTCGACAATTAAAATAAACAACAATACAGATTTCATAGCAAGTCACATAAACTTGAGCAAATTTAATGAAGAAAATATTTCATTAAAAGAAAACTTACTTAAAATTTTTTTAAGCTTTATTCAAAACAAATACGACTTCATTATAATGGATACTGCACCTACATTAGGAAGTTTACTTAATAATAGTTTAATCATCACAGATTATTTAGTTATACCTTTACCAACAGATCAATGGGCAATTGAAAGTTTAGATCTGATAACTAGTAGACTTCACGATCTTTTTAGAAAAGATTTACCAGTGTATTACTTAATAACCAAGTTTATTGAAAGACAAAATATAGATAAGGAACTTAAAAAGTTTATCGAATGTGAATACAAAGGCAGGTTTTTAGGAAGCGTTCCAAAAAGAGACAATCTACGTAAAACAATTTTTTACAGAGAAGAATTTAATTCTAACGAGGATTATTACAAAGCTTATGAAAGTATACTTGAAAACTTTTTAAGTATACTTTCAAAGTAGTTCCATATGGAACTACTAGTTCCATATGGAACTACTTTGAAAGTATACTAAGGAGTAAAAGTAAACGATGAAATTGAATAAAAAAATAGAAATTGTTAAAAGATTTGAAATTAATGGAAATGAAATAAAAAAAAATAGAGAATCTAGATACCTGAAACTAAAAGAAAAACTGAAAATCTTAATAAAAGAGGAATTTTACAATAAAATTGAAACAGCTCGTATTTTAAAAGAAATTAATGATAATAAGTATTATGCTATAGACAAATATAAAAGTTTTGGCCATTTTATAAAAGATTATAAAATGGCCAAAACTACTGTTTATAGATATATTAAACTTGCAACAGGGATTGACAATGGTAAAATCAGCTACGAATTAATTTTAAAAAAAGGAATACATCAAGCTATAAAATTTTTAGAAAACAATGGAATTATGACCAATTCAAAAAGCATACTAAAAAGTTCAATTAAGATAAAAATCGAAGACGAAAAAAGCTTTGATTTTTATAAATCAAATATAAACTTTGTAAATTTCTTATTAAAGGAGCTATATTATAACAATAAAGAACTACTTATGAACATCAAAAATAAATACAACAATTTAAAAAATAAAAAATAATATTTAAAATATATAAAGTGATACATTAAAAAATGTGTCAAAAACACTTTACAAAAAAATAAAATACTATATAATAATCTATATAGATTGAGATGCAATGTCTCGCTCTTGTTGTTTGATTAGAATAATAAGTTGGCTACCATAAGGTAGCCTTTGTCATTTCTACAAACGATTAAAATAGAAATTATATATCTTCCATATCAATTTTGTTTTGCAATAAAATTTTTAGTTTAAAATAAAAAACCAATAACGATTACAAAAATTAATTTTTGTAATCGTTATTTTCAATCGATTCAACCATTACTAAAAAATCCAAAATTTTATATTTTTTCAAGCTTAAATCTTCTAATCCAATTTTAATTTTAACTTCCTTGTTCTTATAAGAAGCATCTTCTTCTTTAATCATCTTTTCCAATAGAGACTTAGATAAAACAAATGAGGAATAATTAATCCAGTTGCCAAAAAAATGATTGTTATCTCTTTTGTAGCTTACATTTCCCGCAATTCTGGTTCCATCTGGTAGCAATAAAGGATTCTGCTCTGTTATACTATGGTTTCTAAACCTTGTATATAAGATTATTTTAGTTATTCCTGTTTTATAATTAAATATACCTTTAAGTTCTGCATTTTTATTCAAACTTTGGTATATTCTAAACGTTTTTCCAAATTGATCGTGCTCAACGTTTAAGGAAGTGCAAGATATTAATAAAAAAAATAACAACAATTTTAAAAATTTTAATTGATTTTGGTATAATCTCATATCCCTCTCCTTTGATAAAAAATTATAGATTAGTGAACATCATAATATATTTTGTTAGATCATTGCAAACAATTTTTAATAAATTAATTTTTATTAATTATTAAAATAATTGTTTAGCAGTTTCTTGGCAATTACTTTTGCCTAGCACTGATTTTGCTAATATATAAGAAAATTTTTAAACCTTTTAAAGGAACTTAAAAAGTAAAAAAGTTTTTATAAAAACTTTTATTCCCACAAAGGAAGTGTCAAATATGAAATCTAATTTAAGATTGAATTTTAATCTTTTAAAATTCAAAATCAAATTTTTTATTAAAAAATAATAAATTCAAATAAATCTAATTTGCAAATAGATAAATAATTGAATTTAAAGCTATTTTTATTATTTATAATAACCATTGAAGAGCGAATAATAAAAAATTAGAATCTTTCCAATATAAGATCAATTATTTAACCTATTTAATGTAAAGCACTAATTTTGTTTTAAAGTATTTTAAGTGCTTTTGATAATGTTAATGTGAAATTATATTTCATATATAATAAGATATAAGCAACGTTTAAGTTTATAAAAACTTATAAGGATGATTGTATGAGAATATTGATAAAAAAGTTAAAAGTTATATTATTTTTCAGCTTAATTTTATTTATTTCTTGTGTTAATGAAAGTAATGGAAACAAATTGGTTTTTAAGCTAAATATCGGAAGTGAACCTGCCACTTTAGATGCTCAATTGGTAAACGATACAGTTGGATCAGGGATTGTAAGTCAAATGTTTCTTGGCATTTTAGATGGAGATCCCAAAACTGGAGGATACAGACCGGGACTTGCTAAAAATTGGGATATTTCTGATGACGGAATAGTTTATACGTTTCATTTAAGAGATAATCTTTTTTGGAGTGATGGAGTAGCCATTACTGCCGAGGGAATAAGAAAATCTTATCTTAGAATTTTAAATAAAGAAACGGGATCTTCTTTTGTCAATATGATTAAGTCTGTTATAAAAAACGCAGAGGAATATTTTGATGGCAAAGTAAATGAGTCTGAGCTTGGAATTAAAGCTCTTGATGAAAAAACTTTAGAAATAACGCTAAAAACCCCAAAACCATATTTCCTTGATATGTTAGTGCATCAAACATTTGTTCCTGTGCCAGTACATGTTATAGAAAAGCATGGACAAGAGTGGACAGATCCTGAGAATATGGTTGTTAGTGGGCCTTTCAAATTAAAGTCTAGAGTTTTAAATGAAAAGGTGGTTCTTGAAAAGAATAATAAATATTATAACTCCAAAGATGTTGTTCTTGACAGTATCATATTTTTTGTTGCAGATAATAGTATTACAGCTTACAATATGTATTTAAATGATGAGCTGGATGCAATTTTTAACAACGTTCCACCAGATTTACTTAAGGATCTCAAGCTTAGAGATGATTATTATTCAATGGGGACCAATTCAACCTCTTTTTATTCTTTGAATATAAAAGTAAAACCGCTTGACAATGTTAAAGTTAGAAAGGCACTGTCTCTTGCTGTTGATAGAAAAATTTTAACAGAAAGCGTTCTTAATGATAGTTCTGTTCCTACAAGAAGAGCAACTCCAAATTATATTGATTACTCTTATAAAAGCAATTTAATTTTATTTGATGCTCAAATGGCAAAGAAGCTTTTGGCGGATGCGGGATATCCTAATGGTAACAATTTCCCTTTATTAAAAGTAAAATATAATACGAATGATCGTCAGAGAAAAATTGCTGAATTTATTCAAAATCAGTGGAAGAAAAATTTAAATATTAATGTCCAGCTTGAAAGTGAAGAATGGTCAACGTATATAAATAGCAGGGTAAATGGTAATTATGAAATAATAAGGGCAGGATGGTCAGGAGATTATGCTGATCCTATGACATTTTTAAGCATCTTCCAAACTGAAAACACAGCTTTTTCATCTTATGGATATTCAAATTCTGAATATAATGAACTTTTAATAAAATCAGACAATGAAAGAAACATTTTAAAAAGACAAGAAATTCTAAAAAAAGCAGAAGCAATAATAATAAACAGTGATTTTCCTGCTGTGTTTCTTAATATAAATTCTTCTAGTTATCTTTTTAGAAATGACAAGTGGAAAGGCTGGGAACCAAATATTTCAGAAAGGTTTGATTTATCTGAAATAAAACCAATTAAATAATTTATATTTTTCCCTTAAAAATTTTTTAATTGTAAATAGTTTATAGCTAGATCAAAAGATCTAGCTATAAACAAAAATAAGTAAATTCTTAAATTAAAAATTCATTTCTGTAGCTCAATTACTCTAGAGTTATTATTTTTAAATAGAGTAAACACTAGTATATTAGTACTATAAAGAGTATTACAAAAATAAACAATATTATTTATTTGTGATTATTTTTTTCCTACTAAGATTTGTATTTCTTTAAAAGAAGAATGCAATATTTCAATCTTTTAAGGATAGAAATTATTTAATTTGATCAAAATTTTTCTACTGTTATGTTATGTTATGTTATGTTAAAAACATTGTGAGGATGAGATTTTTTAATGAAGAATGACTTATTTTTACAAACTTAGAATTTATTTAATCAGATATTGTGGCTGCCCCTAAATAGCCCATTCCAACTTAGGATTTGGATTTTTTTTCTATTATAAATTATTTTTTTGGAAGGAGATTGTTTTGTGCCTACAAAGAGATTGTCTATCGATATGCTATCAGCTCCTGTTGCAATGGCTTTAACTACATCTCCTGAAAACCTAATTTCACCATCTGATATAATGTAAATCTTTGTATTTTTACAAATTTCATAAACATCGCAGATTGTTGTTATTTGGGGAATTCCAACTTTCACAACGATTTTTGTTGTGCTGCTATCTGAATCTATTTCGACTTTAAAATAATCCGCATTTATTAAGTTTAATTCAACTTATTTAGTTACTATGTTGTCAACAATAAGGTCCAAGTTTGGGTACTTATTTTTAATTGTTTTGACAAGCTCTATTATTCTTGTAGAATGCGTTCATAGGCAGAGTCGATGAGAAGTATGTCTTGTCTACATATGCTGTTATGAGTTCTTCAACTTTTTCTATGATATTAATATCAATCAGCAGCGTCTACTCTTAGCTTATTATTTAAGCATGTATTAGGAAAATCTTCTTTGTGTTCTGAATTTTTGCATACATCGAGTTTTTCTATATGTGGTTTTACCATAAATGTTTCAGGTTTTGTTCGTTTGTATTCCTATTAGTGTTAATAGTCTTTTGGAATTTATTTGTTTTTACTTTTCTATCTCTTTTCTTTGAGCTTCTATTTACATATTTTTATGTAGAATTCTTATTCTACCTTCTTTAGCAATGGCTAGCTTTCTGCAACAATATCCATTGCTGAGTTAGAAATGATATGTTTAGGGATATGTTTTGAAGTTAATCTTACTAGGCAATATAGAGGATTTTTTTGGAATCAAATATACATCATCAAAAGTCAAAGTTTCTTTTATTATCTTATTTGTCATAAAGTTTTCTTTTTATTGTTTTTGTTATCCCCATTCTATGTTTTGTGGAGGTTTATAAGATATGTAATAACAAATTCTACTTATACCTTGAACTTCATTGGTTATTTTTTAAGAAACTTTTTTTAAAAAACTATAAGTAATTTCGATCCATTATGCTATCATAAAGTCTTTTACATTTACATATCCCAATTGCATCTGTGTATTCGCATGTCCTTTGATCTTTCATTACGCCTACAGATTTGACATGAAGCAATGCAACAAATGTTTGTCTTATTTAATAACATAAATCATTTATAAAAAGTTTCTCTATTAAAAGACTGCCTACTTCTTGTAAGATCTTTATCTTTTTTTGTGTGATTTCTCCAATTATTATTATACTTTATTAGTATCAAATCCATTTATTTTTTCAATTTTTTCAAGTCTATTTATTGAAAAAATTGAAAAAATAATTCTTGAAAAATTGAAAAGTAAAATTGTTGTACTAATAATTCATAAATAAAAAGGAGGCACAAATTAATGAAAAAGAATACATTAAGTGCAATATTGATGACTTTATTTTTATTTATATCTTGTAATAATTCAGGGAAAGATGGCAATTCTGCATCTAATAATTCTGCTGATGAGTCCGCTAAAGGGCCTAATCTTATAGAAATAAGTAAAAAAATTACAGATTCTAATGCAGTTGTACTCGCTGTTAAAGAAATTGAAACATTGCTTTCATCTATAGATGAACTTGGTAAAAAAGCCATCGGTAAAAGAATAAATCAAAATAATCAATTGATTGACGATGCGGATCATAACGGATCATTGTTAGCAGGAGCCTATACAATATCAACTCTAATAACAGAAAAATTAAATGGATTAAAAGACTTAGAAGGCTTAAAGGAAAAAATTGAAAAGGCTAAGGATTGTTCTGGAAAATTCACTAAAAAACTATCAGATAGTAATGCAGAGCTTGGTGTTGCGAATGGGGCTGTTACTGATGATAATGCAAAAAAAGCTATTTTAAAAACAAATAATGCTAAAGATAAGGGTGTTGACGAACTTTTAAAGTTATCTGAAGCAGTAGAAGGTTTGGCAAAAGCAGCTAAAGAGATGCTAAACAATGCTGTTAAAGAGCTTACAAAGCCTGTTGTGACAGAAGCTCCAAAAAAACCTTAATTAAGATCAATGTTATAAGATTAATTTGTTTTAAAAAAGTAACTGGAAAAAATAAAGTCAATATAAGTCAAGAAATCTTTCTTGGCTTTTATTTTTTTATTTTTCAAAAAATTTCTTTAAATTCATTTTAACTTTAACTTCTTTTTTTAAAGAATAAAAATTTATTTTAAACCCTATAATAAATTGAATTTAAGTATTCTAAATATAAAAAATTTAAGTAATAATTTTTGAAGGCTTAAATAGTTTGGCAAATTTTAAAATATAGGTGGTTTTTAACTACATATGATTTGCATGAAGTTTATGATAGGAGAAATAATCTTTTGAAGATAAAAGCTTCTTTTTTTTTTAGATTTGGGATTTAATTTTTTGAAATAGCAAATTTTAAATTCTTTTTAAAAATAGCAAATAGTCAATAAATGTAAATAAATTTAATAATAAAAACTAGACACAGTATAATCATTACTGGAGAGATTTTATTTTTTTTATTTTCCAATAAATTTAGTATTATGTTTATTAAAACATAAAATATTATTCCAATGCTTATTCCCGAAGAGATATTATATGTTAAGGGAATTAAAAAAAGTATTAAAAAACTGGGAATATTTTCTCTTATATTGGAGAAATTAATTTTTAATATTTCTCTGCACATTGAAAATCCTACATAGATTAGTGCTGCCGCAGTTGCACTAGCAGGAATGGCAATAAACAATGGTGAAAGAAATATTGCAATAAAGAACATTATTCCCGTTACTATTGTTGTAAGTCCAGTTTTACCACCTTCTTCTATTCCTGTGCAACTTTCAATGTAAGCAGTTACAGTTGAAACGCCCATTATTGCTCCAAAAGTAGTAGAAATGGCATCAATTAAAAATATTTTGCCAACATTAGGAATTTTTCCATTTTTGTCTAACATATTACCTTTTGCTGCCACTGCTATTAAAGTGCCTAAAGTATCAAATAAATCGTTAAACAGCAATACCAATACAATTGTAATAAAACTCCAAAAATGTTTGCTTAATAAATAGGAAAAATCTAATTGGTTAAATATTGGTCCAATAGATTCGAATCTTAAAATTCCATCTGGAAGGCGTATTCCAGCAGCTACTGCACTTTCTGAACTAAAGATTGCATATATCCAGGCGATGGCAGTTACTGAACAAATTGCCCAAAGTATACTTCCTCTTACATTTAATTGTTCAAAAATTACAATAAAAAATAATCCTAAAAATGTAAATAAAACTTTCAAGTCAATAAATGATCCAATTCCAACCAATGTAGCATCATTTTTAATGATAATTCCACCATTGACAAAGCCAATAAAAGCAATAAAAAACCCTATTCCAACCGTAATAGAGTATTTTAAATTTACCGGTATGGAATTTGCAATACTTTCCCTAGCTCTTGATAAAGATAGTGCAATAAAGATTAGCCCTTCGATAAACACAGCAGCTAATGCAACTTGCCAAGGAATATTCATTCCAATTACTACAGAAAATGCAAAAAATGCATTAAGACCCATGCCTGGTGCGAGTGATATGGGGGTATTAGTATAAAGTCCCATTAACACACTAGAGAATGCTGATGTTAGGCAAGTTGCAGTAACTAATGCACCAATTGGCATACCTGTGCTAGATAATATCGCCGGATTAACAGCTATTATGTATGCCATGCTCAAAAAAGTGGTAATACCACCGATAATTTCTTTTTTATAATCAATGGTTTTATTTTTAAATTGAAATAATAATGTTTCCTTGGACTGATTCATTACAAATTACTCCTCAAATTTTATTTTATATCAAAAAAACCGACTCTATTTATTAGATTAATCTACTAGTAAAATATAGCTATAAATTAACTTTTATAAAAATATTAATAGCCATAAATAAATTTAATAATAAAAATTATGCAGAATATTAGCAGTACAGGAGAAATTTTAATCTTTTCTTTACTAAAAAAATTAAATGTTGCATTTATTAAAATGTAAAATGCTACGCCAACAAAAAATCCTGAAGAAATGCTATAAGTTAAAGGAATCAAAAAAAGTATTAAAAAGCTAGAAATATTTTCTCTAATATTAAAGAAATCGATTTTAATTATTTCTCTGCACATTGAAAATCCCACATATATTAAAGCTGCAGCAGTTGCGCTAGAAGGAACGGCAACAAACAGTGGAGCAAAAAAAACTGCAAATAAAAATAATAACCCAGTTACAATTGAAGTAAGGCCAGTTTTTCCACCTTCGGCAATTCCCGTAAAACTTTCAATGTAGGTAGTAACAGTAGAAACTCCCATTATTGCTCCAAAAGTAGTAGCAATACCATCCACCAGTAATATTTTTTTTGCATTAGGAATTTTTCCATTTTTATCCAACATGCCACCTTTTGTTGTAACACTTATTAAAATACCCACAGTATCAAATAAATCATTGAACAAAAGAATAAAAATTATTGATATAAACGTCCAAAAATGTTCATTTAACACATAAGAAAAATCTAACTGATTAAATATTGGTCCAATGGATTCAAATTTCAAAACCCCACTGGGAAGTTGTATTCCAATGGTCTGGGCGCCTTCTAAATTAAATATTGCATATACCCAGGCTATGGCAGTGACTGAGCAAATTGCCCAAAGTATACTTCCCCTTACATTTAATTGTTCAAAAATTGCAATAAAAAACAATCCTAAAAATGTAAATAAAACTTTCAAGTCAACAAACGATCCAATTCCAACCAATGTAGTATCATTTTTAATAACAATTCCACCATTGACAAAACCAATAAAAGCAATAAAAAGCCCTATTCCAACCGAAATAGAATATTTTAGATTTATTGGAATAGAATTTATAATTTGTTCTCTTACTCTTAAAAAGGATAAGAGAATAAAAACTAATCCTTCAATAAAAACAGCGGCTAATGCAACTTGCCAAGGGATGTTCATCCCAATTACAACAGAAAATGTAAAAAATGCATTTAAGCTCATTCCAGAAGCTAATGCTAGAGGTGTATTGGTATAAAGTCCCATTAATATAGTAGAAAATGCTGCTGTTAAACAAGTTGCAGTAACCAGCGCACCAATTGGCATACCCGTGTTAGATAGTATTGCTGGGTTAACAGCTATTATATATGACATACTTAAAAAAGTAGTAATGCCTGCTAAAATTTCCTTTTTATAGTCGATATCGCTGTTTTTAAATTGAAAAAATAAACCTTTTACATATTTCCCCATAAAACTTTCCTTTTTTTATTGTTTAAAAATATTTTCAATGATAAATTGGTCTTTTAATTCTTTTAAAAGTCTATTGCACCTTATTAAGCATATTGTTCTGAAAAAGAATATTTTCACTGTCAGGTAAATTTGAAAATACAATGGTTTTGATAATCTTTTCAGAACTATTTGTAATAACAAACTTTCTAGCTTTAATAAGCTTTAAATAAGCTTTCAAAGAAATATCTTTCCCAACGCTAAAAAAAGTTTGAAGATATTTATTATTAATTAGCTTGTGACGATTAAATAGAAATAAAGCTGTTATATCATTTTCAACTTTTAAAAATAAAGGTTCCTTGTACCTTAAATTCCAAGCATTAGAAACGGTAAAATAATGTCTTAAAGAAATTTTATTATTCTCTTGAATTAATTTAATATATTTGGAATCTTTTTTTAATTCAGGAATGCCATCAAAATAGATTGTAGAACAAGACAATGTTAAAAACATTAAATAAAAAAGTAATAAATATTCTCTAAAAATTTTCAAGAAAGTCAATAATATGTGAGTTTTTTTACAAAATTTTGTTTTTAAATGCATATTCTAAAGTATTTTTTGTATTCTTGAAATTAACATCAATAAATCTTGGATCATATTGCAAGGTGTCCTTGGTCCAAACTTGAAAAGAATCTTTGTTAAATAAAAAGACTAGCTTTTTGCAAGGGGTTAAAGCTTTTGACATAAGGGTAAAATTATCTTTATTAAGATTAATGTACAAAAACTTAAAATTTCCAATACTAACTACCTTAGAAATGGCAATATTTCCAATATATTTGTTGTCTTGAATTAATTTTAAATAACCTTTAGTAAAATTTAAATTTGAATCTAATATAACATTTAAAAAAACAGTAAATTTATTGCTCAATTTATCTTTTTTAATGTATATTTGACTGTCAGGATAAAAATAAAGAAAATAATCTGGCCTTTCAATTTTTTCAAAATTCTTTTCTAAATCTTCAGCAATATTTAAAACCTTGCAAGAAGAGAAAATAAAAACCATTAAAATCAAAGAAAAACTATATTTCATAATTAACTTATATTATACAATACAGAAAGGAGAGTATTTATATTAAATGAATGAAAACAAATTCAGCTCTTATATTGAAAATTCTAAAGTTTATTCGGATTATATAATATCAACACATAAAATATTGCTTATTCCTGTTCCTATAATAAAAATTGCTATGGGAGAAGATCTTAAAATTTTCGAAATAAATTTCCAAGATAAGCACAAAGATTTTTCAGGATATATTAAATTAAATGAAAAATCTTTATATATAAATGAAAACATGAGCCTTGAAAATAAAAGATTTACAATAGCAAAAAATTTGGGGCATTACTTGATGCATCAAGATCAAATTAAAAATCTATCTAAAAATGAAAATTATTATAATGATATTCAGGATAGTCAAATGGTAACAGAAGCCAACATATTTGCCGCAAACATATTAATTCCAACAACCACATTAAAATTAAAATTATCTCAATATAAATCTAAAGAGTGCCCTCAAAAAACAATAGCAAAAGAATTTCAAGTAACTGAAAATATAATTTACTTAAAATTAAGCATACTCAATGACCTTAGCAAAATAAACAAAATAAAAAAGAGTAAAAAATTTTTAAAAATCAAAAACATAAAAGAAAAAATAGCAGCAGACATTTACCTCCACAATACAGATAAAATTAAAGAATCAATAGCCCTTGATTTAGAAAAATATGAAATTGAAAAAAAAGAACGAATTAAAAAAATATTTGAGGATCTAGAGTAAAAAGCTTTCTCAAGTTAAAAACTTTTTGAGTATATATTCCATCTTTGCATTAGCCAAGACTAAATAATTTTTACTCTTAATAAGAGAATTTAAATGGCTTTTTGCAATTACAATCCAATACTTATTATACATAAATTTTTTAGCAGTCGGAAAATTTATTTTCAATGAAAAATTTTTCATAATTTTTTGTTTTTTAAGATAAGACAAAACTTCTGCATTAAAAGATGCGCCTTGGGTTAAGCTATAAGCAATAAGTATTCTATATAATTTTTTATTATAAATAAAAAGGTCTTTAATAAAAGAAATATTATTATTGAAATTAGATTCATCAACGTAAATATAAGCACTATTTTTAGCAGCATTCAAGCTTTCAAAATCAGATGAATGATGCAAATGTTCATAGTCTTTTATTTTAAAATTTGAAATCTTCAAATCAGGATATTTCATAAAAGATGATAAAACAGTTAAATTTATCTTATCTTCTTCTGGTATCTTGACCAAGGATATCGTTGAACACCCGAAAAACAATAAAAAATAAACAAATATTAAAAACTTCTTCATTTAATGCTTAATTGTATGCTTTCAGTAAAATAAAGTAAAGTAAATAAAAATACATAAATATTTTGATATAATTTAAAAATAAACTTTAAAAGGATGTAAAATGAGTTATCATGTGCTAAGCAAAATATTTCTATATTTTGGATATCTTGTTATTGGGTTTCTATCTTTTACAATTTTCAATAAAAACTTAAGAAATAAAATCAAAGACAAATTAAAAAATTTAAACTTTCTATATTATTTAACTTTTTTTACTCTTTTTATTATTAGTTCAAATTTATCTTATTACTTCACTGAAAAACAGTTATTGGAAGATTTTAATATTTTCGAAAAAGAATTTCTTGAAATACATAAAATAAACGAAAAATTTTTTCAAAAGTACCTACTAAATTTCCCAGTACCAATAAGAATGGAATTGATGTCAAAATTTGATCCAATATATACAGTGTTTAATGCTAGTTTTGAGAAATATGCTAAAAACATCGGAAAAAATTCTTATGAAATTCAAACAAATTATAAAAATTACGTCAGAGCAACAAATTCAGAAATTAAAGAAAAACTCAAACAAATAAAAGAAAATATTACTCCTATTTATAATAAATATAAATTGCCTATTATAAATGGAAAAAATACAGAAATAAGTATTGATGGAAATGGGAATATTATTCCTGTTATAAAAAATGCAAACGGACAAATAACAGAATTACTATTTTACGATCAAAATTATAATTTAATCCCTTTTAAAAAATTTGAAACCTATGAAGTTAAATTTGATTTAATTCCAGAAAATAAAAATACAAACTTCAAAGAATTAATAAACGTTTATTATCTTGATGAAAAAAATATTATCACTCCCATAGAATATTATAAGAATAATATAGATACCAGCCCTTATTACATAGATTTGCAAGAAAATAAAGATGATTTTCTTAAGACAATAAAAATCAAAAAAGAATATGGTTTATACATTGAGAAAAAAAAGCAACTACAAAATTTAATTGAAAATGATAAACTTGATGACTTTAAAGAATTTTTATCAAAAAATAATAATATTTTTTCACTAAATACAATATTTTCTAATGGCAATCCAATATTTACTTATGCTATAAATGTAAAGGCAAAGGGTATTATAAATTATTTAATAACAAAAGAATTTAATATTAATTTAATAAATCAAAATTCTCAAACAGCTCTTCATAATGCTATAATTCAAAATTATGATTTAAATTTTATTAAATCACTTATTGAAAAAGGCGCTAATCCAAATATCAGAGATGGCGACAATAAACTACCGATAGATTATTCCGATAAAACTAGTGAAATCTATAAATATTTAATCGGAATTTAACTTTACAATGCTAATTGCTGATTAATTACCATTGCAATAACATTCTAAGCCAAATTGATTCGATTTATTTTTATTAAATCTAATTTAAAGTAATTTCAATGAAAATAAAGATTATAAACAATGCCCTATAATAATGCCATGAAATTCAATTGAAAATAATCTTTAATGTTCTATCATTTATTCAATACTTATATTTACAAGATTAAAAAATCTTGTTAAGATATTAAGCGTATTATTCAAATTAATTATTTTAATTAATTAATTTGCAATTAATAAAAAGGGGAAAATTATGTCAACATCATCAGCATCTATATCTATATTTACAATATTACAAAAAATAGGAAAAGCCTTTATGCTTCCAATAGCACTTTTACCAGCAGCTGGAATTTTATTGGGAATTGGGGGAGCATTTACTAATGAAACAATGATTCAGGCCTACGGATTAGAAGAAATCCTTGGAAAAGGAACTGTGGCTAGCTCAATACTTTATCTTATGAAATATACAGGAGAAGTAATTTTTGCAAACCTGCCTTTAATGTTTGCTGCAGCAATTCCTATCGGACTTGCCAAAGTAGAAAAAGGAGCAGCTGCTTTAGCAGGAGTAGTTGGATTTTTGGTTATGCATCAAACTATAAATGGAATCTTGTACATACAAGGAATCACACCAGAAAGTGCAAGCTTAAAAGCACTATTGGAATTAGGAATGCCTGAAACAGTTGCAACAGCAAAAAGTCAGGAATATACAAATGTACTTGGAATATTCTCTCTTCAAATGAGCGTAATGGGGGGGCTGATAGCCGGATTTGTTGCTGTATTTCTTCATAACAGATTCTACAATATTCAATTACCTGCCTTTTTAGCATTTTTTGGAGGTACAAGATTTGTGCCAATCATAACAACAATAACAATGTTTGTAGTAGGAATATTTTTAACATTTACTTGGCCTTTTATCCAAGGTGCAATGAATGCATTTGGAAAAATTGTAGAGCAATCAGGACTTTTTGGAACATTTGCATATGGAGCAATAAAAAGATCTTTAATTCCATTTGGACTTCACCATATATTTTATTTGCCATTTTGGCAAACAGCTGTTGGAGGAACATTGGAAATAAATGAAGAACTCATATCAGGAGCACAAAATATATTTTTCAAACAACTTGCAGATCCCAATACTATACACTTTGAAGTTGCAAAAGGGACAAGATTTTTTAGCGGAGAATTTGTTGTTATGATTTTTGGATTGCCTGGGGCTGCGCTTGCCATGTACCATACATCAAAACCTGAAAATAAAAAAAACGTAGCGTCACTGCTACTATCTGCTAGCTTTACATCAATGTTAACAGGAATTACAGAACCTCTTGAATTTGCATTCCTTTTCGCAGCACCAGCACTTTATTACTTTATATATGTTCCTCTTTTTGGACTAGCATATCTTTTAACACACCTTTTAAACGTAGGAGTTGGACTAACATTTTCTGGAGGATTTATAGATATGTTCCTATTTGGAATACTTCAGGGAAATAGCAAAACAAATTGGATAGCAATTCCTATCTTAGGAATCTTCTACTTTATTGGATTTTACTTTATATTTAAATTTACAATCATGAAATTCAACCTTAAAACAATAGGAAGAGAAGATGAAGAGATGGAAAAAAATATGATGAGTTCAGAAAAAACAAACTTATCAGAAACCGCTTTAAAAGTATTAGAAGGCCTTGGAGGAAAAGATAATATTACATACATTGATGCATGTGCATCAAGATTAAGAGTTAATCTAAAACAAATAGAATTCATCAAATCAGACGCCTATTTCAAAAATCTGGGTGCTAGTGGAATATTAAAAAAGGGAAATAGTGTTCAAATTGTATTTGGAGGACTATCCGATAATATAAAAATGGAAATCGACAGACTTATGTAAAATTTTTTAAATATAATATAAAAATAGCTAATCCAATAGAAAAGT
>NZ_CP132459.1 GCF_032595875.1 Borreliella andersonii
AAATTAATATAGAATTGTATTAGATTTTAGATTCTAAATACGGAGAATATTTATGAAATATAAAATCATTGCAGGCTTATTCGTTTTTCTATTTTTAGCTTGCAATACAGATTTCAACACTAATCAAAAAAAGCTACTAAGTATCAGTCTAGCAAAAAAGGATTAAAATCCAAAAAAAGCCTAGAATCCAAAGCAGAAGCAAACCTAAATCAAAAAGAAAGTTATAACCAAGAAGAGGTATTTAAATAAAAACAGGAAACACACTGCTTGACGATTTAAGAAATTTAATAGAAAAAGCTCACGCAGATAACGAAAAATATGAAAAAAGTTAGCAGAAGAATCTGAAACCCAATATGACCTGTCAGTTTTCAAAATCTCAGGTTGGCCATCATTACCGGATGAAAAGGTGCCTAAAAACACTAAAAGATCTAAAGGCTATAGAAACCAAACTTATAGTATTTTAATACTACCATTAGTGTGATAATGACTTAAAAAGAACTTTTCAAAAATTGTAGAGTTATCAGGCCAAATACAAGGCATATTTAACACCTTTAATTCACTTGAGGTTTTTGAAAAAAAAGACTTGGTTGCTTTATTACATCCAAAAAAACCAATCTAGAAGAACTAGAGACTTCACATTTTAGAAAAGCTTAAAGATTTTTTGGAAAAATTTTTATCTATAAAAACAACGGTCTCAGAAATGATGCATCAACTCTTACTAGACTATCAAAATAATATAAATAGTATAAAAACAGATGAAAATAAGCTTAAATCCCATGTAAACACACTTTCAGATCAAATTATAAAACACAGGAAGAGGCAGAAAAGCTAAAAAATGACATATATTCAATATATAAATAACCTTTAAGCTATATATTTAACATGGTAAAATAAAGCCTCTCTTTTATTAAAAGATAGGTTTTAACTTTTACCATAGATTAAAAATTCTTTTTAATCTATAATTTACATAAACTTTAATTATAAAATAAGTAAACCGCTGTTTCTGTAAATCTTTAATTTAATAGTAGTGGTATTAATGGATTATTACTAATGATACATTCCTTAAAAGAAATATATTTTCAATAATTGACGGTTACAAACAAAAATTAAAATTACATATTCTTTATATAAAAGAACCCGTGATGAATTCAATTATGATAAGGATCATATTCATCTATTGATAAAATTTATTCCCAAAATTCAAACTTCTAAATTCACCAATAATCTAAAATTGAAACTATTATATGCCCCCTTCTCTACTGAAGAAGCCTATATTTTAGATGCTCAAAAAGCATATTCAGAGTCAAAATAAATTTATTTATTTAAAATTTGATAAAAATCAATCAAAATAATTCTTAAAAAACTCAAATACACAAAACTTCTTGCAAACTAAAATATTATTAATATTATATTAGTACAATATAATATTAATATTATATTGTAAACTATCTATTAATATTGTATTATACTAATAATAGATTAAATTCAATATTAGATTAAATTCAATATTAGATTTTAATTAAGGAGAATGTTTATGAAATATTACATCATTGCGGGCTTATTTGTTTTTCTATTTTTAGCTTGCAATCCAAATTCTAACACCAATCAAAAAGACATAGGGTATCCATCTAATAAACAAGGATTAAAATCTAAGACAGAAACAAACTCTAATCAAAAAGTAAATTCTAATAAAAAAGAAAGCACCAATAAAAAAACAGAAACCACAATATTTGATGATTTAAGAAATTTAATAGAAAAAGCCCACACAGATAGCGAAAAATATAAAAAAAAGTTGGAAGAAGAACCTGAAAACCAATACGGATTGTTGGAGGGTTTCAAACTCATTTTTTGGTCAGGATCCAAAGAAACAAATATAAAGGCATCCGACGATAACCAAATATCTAAAAAATATAGAAAAAATATTTATAGTACTCTAGCTATTGATGACAACAAATTAAAGAATTTTTCAAAAATGCTAACAACATCATCTCAAATGCTAGGAGTATTTAGTGTCCTTAACAACCTTGGAGATATCTTTGAAGAGGTAATTGTTAGCTTATATTCCAAAAAAGAAACTCTAAAAAAGCTAGGAATTCCAAATTTAGATAAGCTTAAAAATTTGTTTGAAAAATTATTATCTATAAAAACAACAGTCTCAGAAACTATGCAACAACTTTTATTAGATTATCAAAATAATAAAAATAGTATAAACACAGATATAAATAAGCTTAACTCTCATGCAAAAACAATTTATAATCAAATGAAAGTAAAAAAAGAAAAAGCATACGAACTACAAAAAGAAATATTTTCAATAAATAAATAACCCGTAAGTTTATGTATTTTAAAGTTGTTATAATAATGCAAAAGCCTATCTTTAATAAAGATAGGCTTAAAGTTTTAACCAAAAATTAAAAAGAATTTTTTGCCTTTAATTTACATAAAAATTCAAGCAGAGATAAGTTTATAAAATTAATTTATTTATTTTAAATATACTTTTCATGATATCTAAAAACTCCTCTGGTAAAAAGACAATAAGATTTTATTAGACCAAAAATAAATTTTCAATAATGCCGCTCAAATAGATAAAATATCTTTCTCATAGGATAATTTTAGATTTCAAGTAAGGAGAATATTTATGCAATATAAAATCACTGTAATCTTATTTGTTTTTTATTTTTGACTGCTATGGTATTTTAACACCAATCAAAAAGACATGTAGTAATCAATCTAATAAAAAAGGATTAAAACTAAATACAGGAAAATCTAATATTGATAATTATCGAAATTAAAAGCCTATCTTTAATAACAGATAGGTTTAAACCAAGAGCACAAAGAATTTTTAACCTATAAATTTATATAAACCTTAGGTAGAGACAAGTTTGTAAAATTGAATTTATTGGCTTTAAATATTTTTTTTATGATATCTATAAAAACTCATCTGGTAAAAAACAATGACTTTTAAACCAAAAATAAAATCTTCAATAATGCCTACTCATATTTTTATGATATCTTATGTTAAAAATTATTTATGCAAAGAGCTCTTAATAAATCCAATTATGATAATGATCACATTCATTTATTATTAGAATTTGTTTCCAATATTTATACTTAGTAAGGGTTTTAAGTTAAAAGGTTTAATTGATTTTTGATTTTCTCTATATAAAAAGAAAACCCCTTAAAGATAAGAGGTTCATTTAAAAGAATGTATGGTATGAAGTAAATATTGATAATAAATTCTTTTAATTTTAAAAAAGGAGAATATTTAATACTCAATTATTAGTTCAATAATTGAGTATTACCATGTATTTTAAAATTTTTTTTTAAAATTAGACTTTTGCAAAAAAATCAAATATTATTCAAATCCAAATATTGGAAGCAAATTTTAATAATAAATGAATGAGATCATTATCATAATTGAATTTATTACGGGTTCTTTATAGAAAAGGACAGAAAAAAAGTATTATTTGGATAGAAAATACTAAAACTTAACATTTACACATTTATATTTATAGCTAATTATAAAAACATGGCAATAGAAAACCATAATTTATGGTTACGCAAAAAATATTATTTAGAAAAAGTATTAATTATTTAGAATTGCATGGGGGTTTGTAAAACAATTATTGTATAAACCAATTGGCATAAAGCCCCTTTGAATAAAATAGATAAATATTTTTCATCAAATAAACTGTGTAGTAATTATGGCATTTAAAATACAACTTTGAAATTAAACAATGCTAGGTGAATTTGTCAACACTTTGCATGATAAAAATATAAATACAACTCTAAAATCTTAAGGTTTTTACTATAAAGAAATAAAAATTAAGACAAAACCTGCCTAAAGCAAAGCTGTGGATCATACCTTAGATAACCGTTCTTTAAAAAAAAGCTAACAAGCTAACATTGGATAAGGCAAAAGGCTATTTTTATAATCTTTGATTTATAAACAGCAGATTACCACTTAACACAAATCTCTGCTATTGCAAGAAATATTCTCTAAACAATTAACAAAAACTACTTTTATAGCTAAAATTTTTATAAATTTCAGATTTAATAGATAAAAACAGTTTACTAAAATTATTCAAGACTGCTATCATATAATAAATTGCATAATGAAAAATAAAACTTTTATATTCTTAATACTTTTGATTAAAAACTTGACAATATATGCTCAAGGCATAAACTATGAATTCAAACAGGCTAAAATTAAAAATCTAAAAGGGATATTTATTAATTATAAAGTCTATCTAGCAGAAAATTTAGCAATTGACAATGTAAAAACCTTAAATCATGTTTCTACATTCAAAATCAATCTTGTTATCGACAGAAAAATTGCAACTTCTATTAAAAATGAGCAAGATGTAATTAGAGCCGGAAATGAATGCGGAATCTTTTTAGAATTTCAAATCAATAACCGCATATACTATACCAAATTTTCATCAATAAAATATATTTTACAAGCAATCGAGAGTTTTACTAAAATTAAAAATACAATTAACAATTTAGAAATTAAAAATCTTGAAGGAAGTGGAATTTTTTTATACAAAAACGGTCACTCATACAATTTAAAAACAGATTTTCAAGAAACAGCAATATTTGTAAATTTTCTTGGCTTTAAAGATAATACTGGAAGACCTTACTTTATATTTTATTATGACAATATAGATGATAAAGATAAAAATTTAAAAACAATCCTAATTTCCTTTGAAGAATTCCACAATGGATTAAGAGAAGGGCTATTCTTGCTGAGAAATGAAAAAGCCATACTAGAATTCATTAATTTTTCAAAAGATTAACATAATAGATGTTATAACAATATTTTAAAGTCGATATTATAATAAACTAATATCAAAAAACTTGTTTATACTAAATACCCTTAATCTATATCCTTTTTAATAAATTATTATTTAACTGGGGCTTAAAAATTATTCAAATTTAAGTCAACTGCCACCAAGCAATTTAACTTTTGAATTAAAATCGTCCAAAAACTTTTTAAAAGGAATTTTATTAAAATTTACAATAACATCATTTTTGAACGCATAAATTCTAAATGCTGCTATATTATCATTACCCAAAGTAACAAATCTTATAAATTCGCTTTCTGGAATAATAAATTTATAAATTTCTACCTTAATGTTTTTTTCAGTAACCACTGTTGTGTAATCATAAGGAAAATATGAATTATAAAAATCGTTATAATAAACAACACGTTTGCTATCCTCTGAAACCAATTCTCCTTTAACCTCAAATCTAGTATCTGTGATTATCTTTTCAGGCTTTATTTGACTAGAATTTCTAGATTCAACTCTAACCAAAATAAAATATTCCCTTTTATTTCTTAATTTATCATATTTAATAGAAATTACAGATTTAAATATCCCATCTCTAGAATAATTTACCCCAATATCATATTGTGAATCTAATACTTGAGAAAACCTATCATAAGCTATTTGATAAGTTTGGCAAGAAACTAAAAAACACACCAAAACAAAATACTTTAAAATAAATTTTGAATTCATTAAAACCCCCCTTAGTTTATCTTATATTTATTTTTAAAAAAATTCTCAAAAATCAGAAAATTAAATAATATAATAAATTCAAATAAAAAGATTCTAATCTTACAGCTTGAATTAAAATTAAAAAACTATTATTATTAGGTGTTGTTCTAGCAAAAACTAATTTAAAAGATTAGGCTATATCTAATCCCAATTTATATAAATTTCAAAGTGCATCTATAGGAGAAATCGTGTATACTGACCCAAGGTCAATTATTAATACTTACTTTGTAAAAAACAAAAAAATATTTATTATAAACCCAATATCTTTTAAATTTGAACTTTTTTTTGAAAAAACTACTCAAATAAACCCAAAAGAGAACATAGCGCTTAAAACATTTAAAGGTGGAATTATTAGTTTGCAATTACGGTCAAATGAATTTTCTAAATTACCAAAAGATATTTTAAAAGGGAAACTTGAATTTTATATTAACTATGTAAGTGAAGAAAAACTTAAAATAGTTTACGATATGATGATAGTCAAAGTTTACACAATTGATTTAAAAACTAGCAAGAAAGAAGAAATTTACCTAATCGAACTTAAAATACTTGGCTCTATTTATAGAAAAGAAAATATAGCAAATGCGTTTATTCCTATTATAAAAAATAATAATACTTACCTTTTTGAAAACAAAGCAAACAACCATAAAGTTAACTTACTATTAAAAAGCATCGACAAGACCATTGAACTTCCGTTTTTAACAAAAATCAGCTACTCAAATACCAAAACCATTAATAATACAGAAATAAAAACTAATGACAATTTAAATGTAAACATTAAAACAACGAATAGAATGTTACTAAATCTGAGCACAAAAGTCTACGAAGAACTAATCTTGACAAATTCAAATCAAATAAAAACTATCAACAATAAACAAAAAATTCTAAAAACGTTAAGATCTTTTATTGAAAATGAGAATGGATTAGGGGGTAAAATAAGGTTAATCTTCTTAGAAAGAAGAAATTTTTTGACTAAAAATTTAAACTTACATAACTTAGACTTTATATTAAATGACATCAATATTATACAAGAAAATAGCTGCATCAGAATTGACATCACCCTATTAGAGGATAAAATTGAAAAAAAATACTTAAACCAAGCCTCAAGTATAACCCCATTTCTTAAAAATGTTAAATTATTGTAATTTTTTTTGGGAAAACAAATCACTGCAATATCTACCCTAACTATATAATCTAATAGCCATTAACAAACACTCTAATAAAAGTATTCAACATATAACCTAATATCCTTGAAACTAACACCCAATATATAATACAATGAAATCATGAGGTATTTATGTTAAGTATTAATGGTGTAAGACTTTATTCTTTAAAAGAATTCCAAAATATATTAGAAGATTCCTATAATCTTTCAATTAGCAAAAATACTATATCTAAAAAATCAAAAATTTTAAAATGCACAATCCATGTAGATAACCGTCCCTACCTTCTAGAAGACTTTTGCACATATTTTCTAATGGACTTTAGAAGACCTAAACCTATTACGAATAGCATGAAAGAAACAATTCAATTGAGAATTGAGCAAGCAAAAAAATTAATGAGCCGAAAATCTACAAAACATGAAATACAAACTGCTCCAAAAAAGATGGGTCATATTTTATAATCTATCATATTGACATTTAAAAAAAACTGCTATAAAATATAGTAAAAAGCTGATTATTTGCGTTTGCAATACAGTACGAATCTAGAATGCAAGCCAAATAATTGAAAAAGCTTCTGAAACCACAACAAATTTAACTTCAGAAGCCAGGATAAGACAATGATAATAAAAATAAAAAATAATGTCAATACAAATTTTAACAATCTCATAACATTAGAAGAAATTATAAAGCACAATCAAAAAAACGTAAGCCCTAATTTAATAGAGTTAAAATACTCAAGACTAAAATCATATTTAACTAAAAAAAAGATTATATACCAACGAATACTCAAGGTATGCTGGGCAATTGAACTTAAAAACAACCAATACTATAAATCTAACAAACTTAAAACATATTCTACAACAGAAATATATAATATAGTTAATAAATGTCTTGCAAAAGATAATAAAAAAATATCAATCAGGACCTTAGAATATGATATATCATTTTTAAATCAAATACTCTTAATAACAACCAAATTAATACATTTAGGCAAAGATAATGGAAGCTTTGCATTTTATATACAAAACAAAAATCTTTGGAAACACCGTTTCACAATTATTCAGGAAGCAATTAATGAAGAAATAAAAGAATATTTAAAAGACAAAAAAATAGTATCTGATTTTCCCGAAGAGATTAACAATGCTATAAACAAAAGCATTGGAAAAAATACAAAACCTAAAAGCTCAACTGCAGATGAATCAATTGCAGATGTTATACCTAAAGGTATAAAAGATATAAATAAGATACAGAATTCTACAAAAGAATACAATAAAAAAACAAGAAAAATTTCTTATAAAGAATATATTGCAAGTCAATTAGTAAAAGTCTATAAGATAGAAAAACCACAAATAACAAAAATACTCAAAATAAGCAATAATGAAAAAACCTACATAAACGCATTAAGAAACTTAAAGTCGGCAATAGAAAAATATAAGGGAGAGTATGAAATTGAGGATATTTCAGACCACTTTATAAAAGAGTTTAAAAATAAGTATAGTAAAAAAATATGGATGATGAATGGAAAAACTGACAAAAAAAATGACTTCAATGAAATTTGGGAAAAAAGATTTAAAAAAACGCTTCTGAATAAAAATTTAAAAGAACAATATCAAAGCAGTCATGAAAAAGAAAATAAAAAAATTAATAACAACGAGAAAGTACTAAACATTTTTTTTTCTAATAACAAAGGTTTTAAACGAATCAGCAAAATTGAAATTAACAAAAATTAATGAATCTCTATAGAATAAAAATTCCTTTTAGGATTGCTATTAAAAAAAATACGAAAAATTAATACCTGATCAAATCAAAAGCTTTTAAAATTAAATTGAAAGTAAAGAATTATTCCATCTTGCGAAAGAAAATTGATTATTTTCTTTCGCAAGATATATAAGTTTTATCATAGTAATTTACAACATTGGATACACGAGAATAATAAGAATGATTTTTATTATCATTTCCATCTAATTTAATTTGAGAATTTTTAGCTCCAGACTCTTTTCCACTTAAACATCGGTAATCCAAATTATCTATATATTTCTTTTTAAAATTGGAAGGTTCATTCATTTTGTTTCTATCCTTATTCATTGACAAATCACAGCCTAATATTAACGAGGAAGTTAACATTATAGATAGTAATGAAATAATAAGATTTTTGTTCATAAATTTATTTTCCCTTAATTTTAATAGTAAAAATTCAACTTAATAGTAAAAATTCAACTTAATAGTAAAAATTCAACTTACAAAAAATACGTAAAGCAAAAGTAAACACAGTTCGAAATTTAAAGTCAAGCATAATCGTAGTATATTATAGCTAATTTGTTTTTCAACATAATACAATCAGATCCAATCTACACCTATTAATTTTTTAACGCTTTAGCTATAAGAATTATAGCTAAATTAACCAATTTTTTAAAGCAAAATTCGAAAAAATTATTTACTCTTATAAAACAATATAAATCAATATAACATTCAAAAATGTTATTTCATAAGCCCGAAATAATACATTAAATTATTATCATTCTTTCAAATAAAAGTTAAAAACTAATCCTTGAATCCTAAAAACAAAATAACTTTTCAAAAATATTTGAATGCGCAGGATTTTTATATAAAATAGATCTTAGAAAGCCACCATGAGATAAACCAAGAATTAATTCCTATAATCTTTGATTTAGAAAGAGAAGTTTGCGTCTTAATGGTAGTATTAAAATTTTATAATTTATGCTCACAATACAAATTTTTGGTTAATTTGTGCTTTTTAGATTTTCATTTTTTCTATTTGATATAAGCTTGCTAGCTTAAGAATTAAATTTTTTAATTTTTATTTTTTTAAAAAAAGAAGTCCCTACCCCTGATCTTATTTGGAGAGGATTAATAGGGGTGTTGGGGACTGTTGGCAGATCATTTTCTACCTTACATATATAATATTTTATTTTTTTAATTTTGTAAATATTATTTAATATTAATAAATAAAATTAAACAGTTTTAAGTAAAATTTCAAATTTTGGGTTTTTCCCCATGATTTTCATTTAATTTTTCAGTTTTGCGGTTTAGTTTAGAATTCCGACGTTGTGATTGACTTTCAATTTTGTTGACGGCTTGTAAAAGCCTTGTTTGACCTTTGTTAAGGGTTTTCTTCTCATGAGTGAGTTTTAAAGGGTTGAATTTTTGATTCATTTTTTGAATTTCTCTGATTTCTTCTGCAGTTGGTTCATAGTTTATCCACTTTTTATCTATCCATCCTTTTTCCCATTCATAGTAGCTTTCATTAAAGTTGGTTCTATTTTGTTCGTCGAAGTGCCTTGCTAATGCGGCAATTATTTTTGTTCCATATTTAAGCATTTTCTCTGTTTCTGTTTTTGTAACAAATGTGTCGTAATCGTAGTTTTTTCCGGTTTGCATATTAACAATGTCAACTATAAGTTTAAAAGTATTTATGCAATTCATTGCAATATTTGTGGATGTAAAATTAGGATCACTAAGGGCTTTAATATTAATTTCATATTTTTTCTTTAAACTTATAGGAATTTTAAAAAAATCAATTATAAAGCCATTTATTTTTGCTCGATAATTAGCTTCATATTGGGAATTCCCAAAGAAAGTTCCTTTTATGCCCCCAATTGCATATTCATTATAGTTTATTATTATTCCTTTTTGCATTTTTATCCTTTAAAAATATAATATTTTATTATTATATTGTGTATTAACTAATATTATATATCAATTAATATACAGTACAAATAAAAAAACTATTTTAAATTTTGTTTTTTTTCTAATCTGTTGTAAATTTTAAGTTATCTTTAACCTTTAACCATTTATAAAAAGCCCTTAAGAAACTTCTTTCTTAAGGGCTTTTTATAAATTTAATAAAAGGTAATTAAGAATTGCCCACATATAATTTCTTTGAAATTTCGATAGGAAGATTTGAAAAATAGATTTATTTTATTCTGAATATACTTGATGATATCAGTAGAGGTTTCTAATGTAAATAAGACGATGGTTTTTAGGCCAAAAATAAGGTTTCTGTAATACTTATCTAAATAAGTAGAATATTTTTTCTGATAATTTTTTAAGATATCTTCTTTAGATTATTGATTAATTTAGAGGGTGGATGTTGTAAGTAAGCTTCAGTGATAAATGAATTTAATTCTTATCATAATTGAATTTATTAAGGATTCTTTTTCATGAAGAACATAAAATAAATATTATTTGGTAAAGAGAAGACTAGCATTTATGTAAATGCAGATATATTCTAACGCCAATCAAAAGAAGCTTTTCAAAAGTATTTAGATATGTAGGATTTATAACACAATGTTAAGGTGATGAGATAGATTATTGTGAACAAATAAGCAAAGTTTTGTTACTTATTCAGAAAGTTGATATTTTGGATTTTTGTAATGCATATATTGACTTAAACTTTATGTGTAAAATTCTTTTAAAGAAATTAAAAGAGGAAATAGAATGGATGTTGAAGAAGCTAATCATCCTAAATAGTCGCTAAAAACGAAAATTAGACTTAAGATACTAAGTAAAATTATCAAAAAAATTGAAAAGAGACTTTTTACATAAATTATTTCTTTGCTTTGTGGATAATTATAAAAATATAGCAATATAGGGCGCAATTAATTAGTTTTATGTAAAAAGGAATGTTTGGAAAAAGCTTGAACAATTTTTTTGTGAAGCTGTAAGACAGTTATAGTATAAATCAGAACGGTATAGATCTTTCTTTTATGCAATTAGGTATTCCTTATCAAGTGAGCATTTAGCAATTATAATATTAAAAATATAGTGAATAATTAAGTGATAAAAACAAAGATGGGAATTGTTTGAAGTTAAATTTATTGATCATGCCCTTGGTTATTAGATCGTTCTTATAAAAAGAAAAAAACTAAAAATCTATCATGGAGCTAGATAAAAGGCTTTTTTATAATCTTTGATTTAGAAATAGTAGTTTGCTTGGTTTTTAAACCGTATCAGATTTAATTCATTGAAAAATTTTGTAAAAATAGCTTCCATAGGTAGAGATTAATATAATTAATATATGATTTAATATAATTAATATATGATTTAATATAATTAATATATGATTTAATATAATTAATATATGATTTAATATAATTAATATATGATTTAATATAATTAATATATGATTTAATATAATTAATATATGATTTAATATAATTAATATATGATTTAATATAATTAATATATGATTTAATATAATTAATATATGATTTAATATAATTAATATATGATTTAATATAATTAAAAGGAATTTTATATGAAAAAAATAGCATTTCATATTCAAAAAGGTGGTGTTGGCAAAACTACCTTAAGTGGGAATATTGCAAGTTATTTATCTAAAGCAAAAAAAGTTATATTGGTTGATTGTGATATACAACAAGGAAGTTCTTCTACATGGTTTCTTAATCATGAAATTCTTAAGTTGGATATTAAAGATTTTCTTTTGAAAAAGGTAGGTTTGGATCAAGTCGTAAGACAAATACAAAAAAATTTTTATATTTTGCCATGTGTGCCAAGTGGAACTTTTAGAAGAGATGTGCAACATGAATTGCAAGATTTTCCATATTTAATAGATGATTTTTGTCTGGAATTGGAGAAATTGGGATTTGAATTTGCGATTTTTGATTTATCTCCCAGTTTTGAGCTTTGGGAGCGAAGAATTATTCTAGCAATGTGTGAAGTTGTTACCCCATTGACTCCAGAATTTTTAAGTCTTGAAGGAATAAATATTTTTAAAGAAGAGTTTGATTCTTTGTTAAAGTCTTATAGAAAAAAGGTTAAGCATGAGAAAATTATTTGTAATATGCTTAATAAAAGTTTTAAAAGACATAATTTACACTTGAAGCAATTTAAAACTTTTGGATATGATCTTTATGAGGTTGGACAAGATGCTAAAATAGCAGAATCTCAGCTATATAAGAAATCGATTTTTGATTATTATCCTGAGAGTAGATCTATTTTAGAAATTTCAAGATTGGGGGATGCTTTATGTCTATAAGCAAAGAGGTTAATTTAGAAGAAATTATTAAACAAAATGTTAGCAAGTCTAAATTTGCTTTTCGTGACAATAATGTTAATAGTAATAACATCTTAAATGTTAAGCCTATTAGATCAAAAATGACGATCAAACAGATAAGCGTAGGATTGAAATATGAATATTGGATTGAATTTTATTCTATTTTAGACAAAAAGGGATTAACAGCTTCTGGTTTTATAAGAGCTTTAATTATGGAATATATAGAAGCTTCTAAGAAAGAATAATCTTTGATTAAGATGTATTTTAGATTATTGATGAATTTAGAAGGTTGAATATTGATAATGCTATTTTTATTATAATTGCATTCATTGATGATTATTTTCTATAAAGAATAAAATAAGCATTAATTGGTGAAGATGGGACAGAAGTTTATATATCATTTATACTTATATATACGGTAAGTGATTAAAAATAATAAGAATATATGTATGTCTATAAAGTTTGTAAAAACGGAGTATATTCTAACACATTAGTCAAATAAAAATTTTTAGAAAATATTTGGATGTATAAGATTATTGTATAATGAAATTTTAAATGATGGGAAAGATTCTTATTCAAGAAGAAGAAAAGTTTTGGTATTGTTCCAGGTAAATATTAAAAGAACTTTTCATTCTTAAAAGAGTTGATACTTTAACTCCTTGTGGTGCATATAATTAATTAAAACTCTGTTTATAATAATTTTTTTAGACAAATTAAAAAAGGGAAGCAAAACGCAAGGATTTCCTAAGTATAAAATAAAAACCCAATAATAATAGAAAATGAATATAAAGCTTTTATATAAAATAGGATTTGTAAAGTTATGCCTACATAGGCATAATAATACTAATAAACTTATTAAAATTTATTAGTAGAAAAAAATACCGGTAAAAATATTATATTTAAGTAGCAGTTGAGATCTTAGATGTTGAAAATAATAATAAAACTTAAAAATAATAAAAAGAGTGGTGAAGGTGAAAAAACAATCATTCTAAACATTTATAAAAAATGAAAATAAGCTTAAAAAACATTAAAGAAAGCCATATAAGAAATAACAGGCAACTTGTTGGATACAATCATTTAGCTTAATTACAATCAATACAATAAGTTAAATCATTGTATTGATTGTAATTAAAGCCATTGATATTATTATAAAAATATAAAACTTATTACCATTAATTAATAGATAAAGAATTAATTTTAACATTTCTATTAATAATAAAAGAATGTCAAAACATTTTTTACAAAATCTGACTAATTTTGTAAAAAATGTTTTTAGCTGCATGTGAAAATATATTATACACATGGTCAAACATGAATACACTATTATTGCTGTCATAAAAATTTTAATTCTCCTTCAATTTCAATCTATCTCAATTTTTTAAAAATTCCATTTTTGTTTAAAACTTATAGAAGTATTCTTTATAGCAAACTCATAAGAAATAAAAGGGATTTAATAATTCTTATTGATGGGTAAAAATCAAAAATATTTTACTTTAAAGGAGTACAAACTATGCAAAATATAAGTGCAAAAAATACCTTTATATCAAACTATTTAGATGAGAAAAATGAGGAAAAATTATTCCCTAAAACCATCTGAAAATATAAAAGCTTTCGAAAAGTATGGAAAAAGTATCAAGTTATATCCCAGAGAAGATATTTTAAAGTATTTAATAAACCAAGCTTTTTCAAAAAAACAATATAGCTAAACCAGTATAAAATCATTTTCAAAAGTGTTAAGATTATAACATATATTTAATAGATACAAAATGTCAAATAAAGGATAAAAGCTATTATTTTGCTAATTTGGGTGTCAAGCTTTATACTAAATAAATTTAATTT
>NZ_CP132460.1 GCF_032595875.1 Borreliella andersonii
TAAAGATAATTTATTAGTATACAATTTTTATTTTAAATGCAATAATTACAAACACTAAAATCTAAGAATTTTTGAAAAGATTTAATTGTATACATTAATTTGAATTAATAATTTAAATTACATAAACATAACAACGAATTAAAAAGTTAAAGTATAAAAACATTACAAAGCCTTGCTTAATTAAATTAATACACGGTTTTAAAAGATTTTGGGCCCAGATAAATTAAAGATTACTAAGCTCCACAACAAGAAATACATGTAATAAATTCAAAATTTTAAGATAATCAGAAACCCATTGGAAGCAAAATTGCACTATCTTTCTATAACAATTTAACATTCGAGTAACCACCAGCACCGTTTGTTAATGCATCATTACATACGATAAGCTTTTCAGCTATTAAGCTGAAAAGCTTAACTCTTTATGCTTCACCTTTGGTCAAAAAATCTCAAATAACTTGGATAACTAGCGGATAGTATTTAAAGACTTGCAAATTTTTAAAAAACTGTTACTATAGAGGCAAACAAACTCAATCTAAACTATTTGCTTGCAATAATGTATATCAATTTATTGTAAATTGCGCTAATATTTTACTTATCAAAACTTACTATTAGGAGATAGTAAAAACATGAAAAAAATTTTTACATTAATATTAATTTTTGGGTTGACAATTCAAATATTTGCCACAAAAGACACACAAGATAGGATTGAAAAAGGTATTGAAAGTTTTAATAAATATGATAAAGAGAAAAAAAACCCAATAGGGCCATTCCTTTTAAATTTACTTCTACCTTTTGGAATAGGATCCTTTGTTCAAGGGGATTATATTGGTGGAGGCTCAGTGCTTGGATTTAATTTACTAGGAGCAATCCTTTTGGGAACTGGAATTATTCTTAATCACCGTGAAACACAACCAACCGGATACATACTAACCGGAGTAGGAATAAGCATGATTTTAATATCCTATACAACTTCACTTATTATTCCATTTGCATTTGCAAATCGGTACAATGAAAATCTTAAAAGAAGACTCAGCTCTGAGCTTGCGGGATTTGAGCCCAATTTTGAGATTGGGATAACCGGATTCCAATTATCGTTTAAAAAAATTTATTAAATAAATATTAGATAATAATTTTCGTAATCTAACATTAAAATTAAAAATCAATCGTGCCAACAAAAAAGTATTCGTATTAATACTCTCTATCTGTTGGCTTATTAATTGTACTTAAAATATCCTTAAACCTTGAATTAAAAATTCTTGCAACCAATACCGCAATATTCCAACCTAATTTTTTTAATACCAAAAGGTACAATATTTTAACAATTAATAATAACAATATTAATTAAAACGTTCTAAACATATTATTAAAATGCTATAATTACTAATTATTAATAATTAAAATACTTTTTAAGGAGACTATTTTGAAAAAAACGATTATCGTATTTATAATATTAGCATTTATGCTTAATTGCAAAAATAAAAGTAATGATACTGAACCAAACAACGATCTAGATGAAAAATCTCAAAAATCGCAAGCCAAAACAAATCTAGTTGATGAGGATAGAATTGAATTTAGCAAAACAACACCTTTAGAAAAATTAGTAAGCAGACTAAACTTAAACAACACCGAAAAAGAAACACTAACATTTTTAATAAACTTATTAAAAGAAAAACTAGTAGACCCAAATATTGGCTTGCATTTTAAAAACACTGGTGGAGATGAAAGCAAAATAGAAGAGACTGTACAAAAATTTCTATCAGATCTAAAAGAAGATGAAATAAAAGAGTTGCTTGCAAAAATTAAAGAAAACAAAGATAAAAAAGAACAAGATCCAGAAGAGTTAAATACTTATAAAAGCATACTTGCTAGCGGATTTGATAGAATTTTTAATCAAGCAGATTCCAAAACCACACTTAATACCCTGAAAGACACCATATAGCGAAACCAAACCTGAAATTTGTAATTAATTAAGCTAGTGGCTTTCAACTGCTAGCTTTTAATAACTTTTTAGTTAATCAACGAATTAAATGCAAAACTTGCACTTTTTATCTTGGGGTATTTTTCAATTATTTTTTTCATAGTAGCATTAAAAAGCTGAGAATCAAGTAAAATTCTGTAAACTTTTTCATTTTTTGGATGTTGCTTGGATTTAATGGTAATCTCGGCAATCATATCACTCCAAGTTCCATTATCATAAAGAGAAACAAAGGCCTCAATCACTTTTTTAGCATCACTAGAACCAAAAGGATATGCGGTTACAAGCCCAGATTCAACTGACTTTTCAGACATTGGAAGTCTTCCTAAAAATCCACCTTTATTTTCATTAAAATTTATATCACTCCCCTTGCTTATTAATTTAAACCCAGAAACAGAATAAAATGGATCACTCTCACTAGTAGTTTCAAAAACTATTAAAGGCATAGCATAAGAAATATAGCTTCCATCAACAGGAGAAACAAGATAAGAATACTTAATGCCCTTAAGCTCCTTAATAAAATCTCCACACTCTCCAAACAAATCTCTGGCTTTAATTTTTATCCAACGAACATCAACTGGCCAAAGAAAAACATTTATTGATTTTGTTCCTTCTAAAAACTCTATTTTAGAGTAATCAATAAATTTATTTTTATTCTCAAAAGCTTTTAAAGTCTCATAATTTTGAAAATTATAAACTACACCAGAATCTCCAGAAAAAAGCCCAAAATTCATCTCTCCTAAAGCTCTTTTTTTTTGACCCAGATCATTTAACCCACTTTCTCTAATAAGCTTATTACTGCCCTCTCTATTTATCTTTGAATTATCATCTAAATTACACCCTAGGATTAAAACCACAAAGGATAAAATGATTCTTTTCAAAACGCCCCCTTTTAACTTTTAAAGTTTTAAACTTTTATCTAATATTTAAAATTTTTAAATTAGATTATTAGAAGCAAATGTAGATCAATTAACAAAAAAATCAAAATAAAAACTTTAACGCCTGCTAATCTCTTTTATCAAATCGTTTAACATGTGATTTATATAATCATAAAGTTTTTTATTTTTGCCAATATTGTTGTAATAAAGTTTAAAAATTTCTAAAAGAGAATTTCTAACTTTAAAAATCAAAACTCTTTTATTTTTGTTTCTAATAGAGCCCAATGCCTGTTTGAAAGATTTACGTGATTTCTCCATTTCTTTTAAAAACCTATTAACATCATAATTTAATGTTATTTCCTCTAACTTTCTCAATATCAACCTAGAATATTCCTTTCCAAGCCTTTTAAACAAATCGTCAAGATTTTCAAAATCTAATTCTCCGTCTAGCAAAACCTTGCAACATTGCAAAGTTTCTTCTTCTTCATCTGTTAAATTGCGCTTCCAATTTAAATGCCAATCAAGCTCTGACTTTGTAGTAAGAGAAAAATTTTTTAATTCAAGAAGTTCTTTGCTAACACTACCAATTTGTTGATTGATTGTTTTTTCAAGAGCAACGAGAATGTCTGCGCTTGAGCCACCAGCATTAATCTTGGTTAGATAAAATTGTTGACACAAATTCATATCTAGAAGAGAAATTTCATCTTCTCTATCGCTTTTATCGGAATAATTTCCAATCAATCGCATTAACGTGCTCATTTTAGAAGACAAATCCCCCCAATGCTTTTTTCCTATATCAATTAAAAACTGATTAACATCTTTTTCACTGTATCTATATTTTGCTAACACTTCATCATTGTTTAAAAGCCACCCACCAAGAGCATATCTATTCTCATCATTTTGCAAAGATTTCTTGAAAAACTCAAAATTTTTGTCTTCTTCCAAATTTAAATGGGGAATCCAAATCTCATCATGAGCATTTTTCAGCAAAGCTTTACCACGTCTTGACTTACCAATATTGCGCTTTGAAGAAGTTTCTTGCAAAAACTCATAATTATCTAAATTGTCAAAATTATTATTCGACTGATCCAAATCCTTAGGTATTAAATTTTTAGAATTTTTTAAAGTTTGCAAATCCTTTTTAAAGCCTTTAGACTCCCTTAATGCCTGGTCATTCCTGCTTTCAAAATTACTTAACCTAGAATCTTTAAGCCTATTGTTCTTAGAATCTAAGGATTTTTTCTCATTACTTATTAAATTTTGCTTATCGCTAGAAGAAGCGGTGTTTTTTAAATCTTCTTCTAAAGATTTGCCCTTACAATTCAAAAACAACAGAAAGCTAATAATAAATGCACTTCCCATTTTATTCATAAATTAAATTACCCCTATTTAATTATCTGTTTAAATAAACACTATAACTCACTTTGCATACACTAAATGTATGTCTAGCATTATTTCTTGCTATAAAAGTAATTAGGCTTACAGTTGCTTTAATAAATTATTTTTTAAAATAATTCAAATTAAGCTTTAAGCTTAATTTCGCCCAACTAATATCTTTTAAAGCAAAAAAGTATTAATAATCTATGTTATTTAAAAATATAAAAATTACACATATAAATTAAAATTATTAACATCAACCTAAGTCATAGAAATTTAAATTTTCAAATCTACACATATTGCAATACAATAAACAAAAACAAGCATAAACAGAAAGACTAACTCTTTTTTTTAAGAGTTAATCTAAGAGTTGATTAAAACAAAAAAATTAAAACGAAGCAGATGCATCATAGTTTTTCACAAGATTACAAGCTTCTTCAATGGTTTTAGTAGTCATAAAAGATTGTCGCAAATTATCTATATAAGTTTTTTCAACCTGTAACAACTGCTGCATAGCCTTGGCAACATCTTGCGAATTTGAGCTTTCAAGAGCCATTTTGGCCTTTCTTTTGGCCTGCAAACACTTAACAACAGTAGCAAGCATTTCTTTTATTTTCTCTTCATTTAAATTAAAAATTTGATTAAACTTATCGGGACTACTATCAAGAACCACCTGTTCAAGAAAAAACAAAGCTTCTTTTTGGTTATCATTTAAAGAGTCTACAAAAGACGTTTTAAGCTCTTTATTTGCTGTGCTATTAGCATTTAAACCCTTCGAAGACCTTCGCCTAATATCAGAATAATTAAATTCTTTACAAGAAAAGAATAATAAAATAACAAATAATAAAATATTTTTCATACCGTCTCCCGCACTGCGATTACACAAATATTTAAATTCAAAAATTAAATAAACTTTTTTAAAAAAAATATAAATTATAATATATCTCAACATTTAAAATAATAAACATTTTGTAAAACTTTATAGCAATATCGAATAAAATATGTTAGAATGATTTTGGTAATTAAAAATGGAAATTAAAATTGATGAAAAATTTAATATAGTATTTGACGACGACCTTAGATTAATAGAAAACATTGAAGAACAAAAACAGCGTTTATTTTTTTTACCTTAAGACGCCAAAAGGCAGTTTAAAAGAAAATCCAAATTATGGGCTTGACTACAGCTTTTACTTTAAACTTTGCAAAGCTAATAAACTAGAATCTATTAAAAATTTTTTTTAAACCTTTCAAAAGAACTCAAAATAGACCTTATTAAGGTAAAGCCAAGCATTAAAAACAAGACAATAACAATAAATTTTTTCTTTTTAGGAAAAGACAATTTAAAAATGGATTTTAAAATATGAGTATAATTTTTGATAAAAACTTAGGGATATTAGAAAAAACAATAGAAGAAATTCAAAATGGAAAAAAACATATGCTGAGAACAAAATACGGCATAAACATTAAAGATAATTCAATTTACGACATAATAAACTTTCCAAGCTTAAGTATTGACAAACAAATATCAGAAGTCTTAAAAGAGCTTTTTTCCAAAATAAAAGAAAATGGAAGCTATTTTAATGCACTAAAAGAAGACCTAAGCACACCCAAAAGCTCAACCTATGAAGCAATAAGAAAAGCCCTGCTAAATGTTGAAGGGGTTAAGCACATAAATATTTTAAGTGGGCCTGGAACAATTAATCTCTACTTAATACTACAAGACGATTGCTTTAAAGACCAAGAAAAAAAGCAAATCAAAATTGAAACCAAACAAAATATTTGGAAAGCAATCTACTATACAACGCCAAGTGGAACAGTTTTTAAAGGCGACATTGAGATTGAGTTTTTAAACAAACACAACCAAAAAAAACATACAAATTCGGCTTAGGCAAAAAAAAATATGCATATCTTAAAGCAGTCTACAAAACAGAAACAAAAGACGCAATCTACAAAGAAATAGATACTCAAATTAGAAACATTTACAACAAAATACTAAAAGACAAATACATTGAAATGGGGACATTTCTTAGGTATCAAGACTTTCTTGCACCAGTTAGCATTATCCGGGGAATAAAAGAACTGAAAATCGGAATTTGCATTAAAAATGATCAGACAAAAAAAATCACACAACTTAGTGACAGTGATTTCATATTCAATAAAGACGAAAACATTGAAGAAAATGAAATTATCATTTTTGATACAAACAAAAGACTGCTTATTAACAAAGAATAAAAATGAATTAAGAAATACCAAAATTTTTAGAAAATACTCAAATTGAAAAGTTTATTTACAATGAGCTTGATTACAAAAAAGAGATATTAAGAGAACTAAAAGAATTGCTTGAAAACTTTAGCACAATTAACGTTAAAAATTGCATTAACTCTAAATGCATTGCATTACTCATGCTTTCAATATTTAACGCATTTCACTTTAAAAAAGAACTGGGCAAAAATCTTGTTAACTCTTTAGATGCCATTATTTTTGCAATAAAGTCCATTGGCACCGACGAGAACTTTATTGTACTATTTAAAGCCTTTTTACATGCAAATGTAGAAGTCAGCTCAAACGAAAATGCTCCAGGCGAAATAATAATAAAATTGCTTGGAAACATTAAGTCCCCTATTGAATTTAATATTGCAGCAAAAAATCAAAACAAGTTAAAAAAAATAACTGCAAAGCACACTGGGCTTAAAAAAACTCTAACTTCTAACTATATGCCTAAAGATTACATAAATTCAGTATATGAATTTATTAAAATATTAATTCCTATAGGAAGAATCGTTAAAATCATAGACAAAAAACAAATAGAAATAAAAGGCACAAGAACAAAAAATTTTGGCACCGTGGATCATTTTTTTTGACCTTATGCACTAGCGTTTAAATAAAATTTAAAACTTAAAGAAATTTAAAAGGAGAATTTATGAATACCAACGAACCACAAGAAAGCGTACAAATAAAAGACTTAAACAAAAAAACAAAAGTTAATCAAAGTGACCTTATTCCTATTGATGACATGGTAGAAGATACTTGTGCAATCACGTACCAACATCTCCTAGAACAAATACAAAACGATACATTTTATAATAACGAATTTGGATGCTTTAAAAAAGCAATAAAAGACGTAATTAGCAAGGAACTTTCAAAAAACAAAGAATATATAAAAAACATTTACATTAAAGTAATCTCAAAGCTTTTAAAGCTAAGCACGCCACCCGAAAACATAGATTTTGATGCTGTTTTTAGAAAAGTTAAATCTACGTTTATTGAAAGCTTAAGGCACACAAACACAAAGCCATCTTCAAACAAAATTTCAATTTACAACCCAAACACAAAAGATATTGAACTTATTCAATTTGAAATCTTAATTGAAAGTTTAAAAGAATTTCTTGCAGAAAAATCTGAAATAAATCAGCTCAAAAATGACCTAACAAATTACATTCAAATAAACGATTTTACAGATAAATTTAAAAACTCTTTTAAATTACTACCTAAACAAACTCTTGATGCAAAAAATGAACAACTTGTAAGCTGTTATCAAAACGAAATTCCACAAATTGCAAGCGTTCCTATTTGGTGGCAAGGAAAAACACACAGCTTTGGGGGACCTACAGACAATAGTTGATGATGATAGAATAACAGAATTTCAATATAAAAATTAAGCTACAACCATTGCACTTAAAAACAAAAATAGCACATCAATTGTAATAAACGAATCACACAAAGATAATTACATCTACTTACAAATAGATGCAGAAATTAGGCATTCAAGCTCAACAGAAGATCACAATAAACAATTTTACCTTCAATTTGAAAAAAGTTCTGCAAAAATTCTAATAGCTTCATTTTCTTCTCAAAACATGCCCTCCCTTAAAATACCAATTTACAATGGTTGGTACTACGTTGGATCAGGCAAACTAAGCATAGGAGAAGAAATGCCAATACTAAACAAAGCATAAAAATAAATAAAAGGAGATATTTATAGATACAATACTTATTTTTTTGTCAACAATTGACAATACAAAACTAATTATCTTAGGGGGATTTATTGTACTGGCAATAATACCAATGATTTTAGCAATAAAATTACAGTTTAAAGAAAATTTAAATTTTCTTATTAAAAAACTCTTAAAAAATACAAATAAAAAGGAACCAAAATGAACAGTAAAATGAATATCAATTCTGGCCTTGAAGCTTTAAATAATTTATATGATTTTCTAAAAAGCAGTGACTCTCCAACAGAAGTCAAAATAGAAAAGGGAATATATTTGGGACTTAATCTTTACAATCTAATAATGAGCACCTACAAAGACAAAATTACAACCCTTGAGAAGGAAGAATCATTAAAAATATTAAATGAAATTGAAAATGTTAATAATAAAATTACTCAACTTATATCAAGCATTAATGATGAGAGAGATATAAATATTATTGAGCATTTAAGAGAAGAGAGAAACGAACTAATGAAAATCAAAACTCAAGCACTCCAAGAAGAAATAAAAGAGTTTTCAGAAAATCCAAGCACTACTAAAAACAAAACCCAAAACTTAAAGGAAAATAAAGGAGATAAAATTGCAAATTAAAAAATTCCCTTTTTTGTTTTTATTAAATATTCTTACAATCTTTTCATGCTCTACAATAGCAAACCTTCCAGAAGAGCCATCATCCCCAAAAGAGTCAACATTAAAAGCTTTAAGCTTATATGAGGCACATCTTTCAAGCTACATTATGTATTTACAAACATCTCTCGTGAAGACTAAACAAAAAGTAAATAACAAAAATTATCCGGAGTTTAAACTTTTTGACACCAACAAATTAAAAAAAGATCAAACTCTAGAATCAATCAAAACAAACATTGTTGCTTTGAAAAATCACATTGACAAAATAAAACCAATTGCAATGCAGATTTACAAAAAATACTCAAAAAATGTACCTTAATACCTAGACATTTAATTTTTCTTTTTCCTGAAAGTCCCGATTTGCGGGACTTTTTTTTTATAAAAAGTCTACATTAAATCTAAACTCAATTGGAGTTAAATTTAATTGGAATCAAACTTAATTGGAGTTATTATCATTTTATTTTTTTTCAATTTTCTATTTGTTATTTGTTAATCTTATACTATAATTATATCTGTATTAAGTTATATTAATATAAAAGGAGAATATATTATGAAAAAATATTTATTGGGAATAGGTCTAATATTAGCCTTAATAGCATGTAAGCAAAATGTTAGCAGCCTTGACGAGAAAAACAGCGTTTCAGTAGATGTACCTGGTGGAATGAAAGTTCTTGTAAGCAAAGAAAAAAACAAAGACGGCAAGTACGATCTAATGGCAACAGTGGACAAGCTTGAGCTTAAAGGAACTTCTGACAAAAACAATGGATCTGGAGTACTTGAAGGCGTAAAAGCTGATAAAAGTAAAGTAAAATTAACAGTTGCTGACGATCTAAGCAAAACCACACTTGAAGTTTTAAAAGAAGATGGTAAAACATTAGTGTCAAGAAAAGTAACTTCCAAGGACAAGTCAACAACAGAAGAAAAATTCAACGAAAAAGGTGAATTGTCTGAAAAAACAATGACAAGAGCAAACGGAACCAAACTTGAATACACAGAAATTAAAAGCGATGGATCCGGAAAAGCTAAAGAAGTTTTAAAAGGCTATGTTCTTGAAGGAACTCTATCTACTGACAAAGCAACATTGGTGGTTAAAGAAGGAACAGTTACTTTAAGTAAGCACATTTCAAAATCCGGAGAAGTAACAGCTGATCTTAATGACACTGACAGCACTCCTGCTACTAAAAAAACTGGAAATTGGAATTCAAGTACTTCAACTTTAACAATTACTGTAAACAGTAAAAAAACTAAAGACCTTGTGTTTACAAAAGAAAACACAATTACAGTACAAAAATACAACTCAGCTGGCACTAGCTTGGAAGGATCAGCAGCTGAAATTAAAACACTCGATGAACTTAAAACCGCTTTAAAATAAGGAGAATTTATGAGATTATACTTAATAGGATTTGTTTTAGTGTTGGCTTTACTAGGATGTGCGCAAAAAGGTGCTAAGCCAAACGCACCAGAAGATGATTCTCAAAGAAATATAAACCTTGAAGACTCTAGCAAAGCGAAAAAGGACACTAATCAAAACCTTCTAGAAAATTCAGTGTCTTTGTTCAATGGTAATGTAATTTTCGTAAGCAAAGAAAAAAACAGTTCTGGCAAATATGATTTAAGAGCAATAATTAACCAAGTTGAACTTAAAGGAACTTCCGATCAAAATAATGGTTCTGGAAGCCTTGAGGGTGTAAAAACTGACAAGAGTAAAGTAAAATTAACAGTTTCTAAAGATCTACAAACAGTAACCCTAGAAACATTCGATACTAGCAACCAAAAAATTTCAAGCAAGGTTACTAAACAACATGGGTCAATAACAGAGGAAACTTTTAAAGCTAATAAATTAGACTCAAAAAAATTAACAAGATCAAACGAAACTACTCTTGAATACTCACAAATGACAAATGAAGACAATGCTACAAAAGCAGTAGAAACTCTTAAAAACGGCATTAAGTTTGAAGGAAAGCTCGTAAGTGGAAAAACAGAAGTGGAAATTACAGAAGGCACTGTTACTCTAAAAAGAGAAATTGAAAAAAATGGAAAAGTAACAGTCTATTTGAATGACACTGACAGCACTCCTGCTACTAAAAAAACTGGAAATTGGAATTCAAGTACTTCAACTTTAACAATTACTGTAAACAGCAAAAAAACTAAAGATCTAGTGTTCTTAACAAATGGTACAATTACAGTACAAAATTACAACTCAGCTGGCACTACACTTGAAGGATCACCAAAGGAAGTTATAGGTCTTTCAGAACTCAAAGGTACTTTAAAATAATGTATAAGTAAAACCCCCTACAAAAAGGCATTGGCCGATGTATGAAGGGTTTATTACAACCTAAAAATTGAATTTATATATTTTTCAATTTGTTACTTCTGGAAAAAGTCTCTTAGGGGGCTTTTTCTCTTTTAAAAAAGAGAAAAAACAACAGTGCACAAGTAAACTATTTAGATCTTTAAATCTTGCTTCAATCTTTAAGTCTTTAAAATCAAAAATAAAAAGCACTAATATACTGAATGCCCAAATTCAAGGAAATTAATGGGGCTAATTCCCTCACCCAAGCTCAACTCTTGAATGAAGGAGAAATGAAATATCTACATTCTTAATAAAATTAAACCCATTGTTAATAAGATTACTATCTTAAATAAAGATTAACTCGTAAAAATAATTTACTCCTAATATAAGTTTATTATATGTTACATTTTATTACAAAAACTTGCTTTTGTAAAGCATATTTGTTAAATATACTTTTTTTTTATTTTTTATATAAAAATACTTTACTTTTTTAAAAAACTGTACTATTAATTAAATTATAATTAAAGAAACTACTTATATTAGGAGTATAAAATTGAAAACACTAAAACAAAAATCACCAAGCACTACAAAAAGAATAAAAAAAACTACAATAGACTTCCAACGCAACCTGATTGTATTAATCTCTACTCTTAACTTTATCAACTTAAACTTTAAAAAATACACACAAAAAAACATACTTTATTTCTTAAATAAAAACCTTGAAAGAAATAAACAAAAACTCATAAAACTTAAAACACTACAAAACTATTTATATATACTAGAGAAAAAATTCAAAGTCACACTGAACTACTGTAAACATTTAGGAAAAAACTCTGGAAGTGAAACTTATTATAAACTTAAATACGAAAAAGAAAAATGCTATTTGATAATTAACACTTATTTTAAAGAAAAAGTAATAAATAAAATTAACGAATTTACACAAAGAATAAAAAAATTTAATCAAATAAATAGTAGTGTTAAATGGGAGTGTATTAATAATACTAATAATATATATAAATATAAATATAAAGAATATAGAAATATACACAAAAATCACAAAAAAACAACAAATAACGAAACAATAAAAAAATACTTAAGTAAATGTAGCTTCAAAACAGAAATCCCAGCCCTAATAATGAACCTAGAAACAACAAACAGCATTAAAATTTATCATTTAAGAAATCTAAAACACATTGAGAATGAACTTAAAGAAATAAATCCCAAAATCATTGAAAAGCACATATCAAAAACAATAAAAGAGAATGCAAACAATCCAGGATATCTATGTAAATTTTTCAAGAACAGCGGATATAAGAGAATAATACACAAAATAAAAGAAACAGAGAAAAAGCACAAAAACAAAAAAGAAATTCTAAAAAAAATACTTGAATCAAAAATAAAAGAATTAGAAAATGAGCAATACAAAAAAGAAGACCTTGAAAAGTTTTTTAGCAAAACATATAAAATTTATAAAATAAAACCACATTTCATAATAGAACACAAAAAATATTCAGACTTAGATACACTGGTAAAAAAAGCAAGAGCAGAGGTTTCCAAAATTCAAGATAAAACAACAAAAATAAAAAGTATAAAAAACAACATTTTTAGTATATTATTAGAACAATTAAGGCATAAAGTAGAAGAAGAAAAGCTAATTCCTACTTTAAAAAAGTTCATTGAGAATGAGCCTGACCTTAAATATAGCAAGGTATTTGACAATTCCTACTATAATAATTTAATTAAAATAGTGAGCTAAAGAGAAAATGTACTATCCAGCTTTACTATTAAGGAAAAAGGAAAAAAATGACGGCTTTACTTGAACGATTAAAGCAAAAGCAAAAAGAATTAAAATTAGACGCAGACAACAAACCAAAGAATAAAAAAGAAAAAAAAGCTAATGTTTTTTCTAAAATCGAGGAGGTTAAAGGTAGAAAGATATATCATACCAAAATATTTAATGATTTTTATACATTCGGAATAAGTAAAAATGAACCTACGAAATTTTTCATTTCTTTAAGGGGAATCTTTAACATAGAAGACATAAGCATGTTTCATTTATTCTCTTTAAGGGAAGACGATGAATTTATGGGTATTTATTATGGGATAAGAAAGCTTGATAAAGCATTTATTGTAAAGAACTTCAATAAGAAAGAAACCTATACTCTTAGGAAGTGTGAATACATTGAATTTAAGTTCAAGAAAGGTTCTGTTTTTTGCTATTTAAACGGTCTTCACATTTTACTTAAAAAGGATAGGGTAAATAGCCCATATTATAACACGCTTTTAAATATTATTTTAGAACTAGAAACGGAACTTTACACTTTTTATAGCAAAAAATTATCAAAAGGGGGAATTATTCTTGAATGGATAAAAAAGAGACAAAAATAATAACAGTTGCAAGCATAAAAGGTGGTGTTGGCAAGAGCACAACAAGTTTAATTTTTGCAACATTGCTTTCAATCAAATGCAAAGTTCTTTTAATAGATATTGATACCCAAGCCTCAACAACAAGCTATTTTTTCAATAACATTAGAGAAAATAATATAGATCTAATAAATAGAAATATATATGAGGTATTAATATCAAATTTACATATAGATAATTCATTAGTAAAAATTAATAAAAATTTAGATTTAATTCCAAGCTATTTAACATTGCACAGATTCAACTCGGAATCTATTCCATACAAAGAATTTAAATTAAAAGAACAATTAAAATTGCTAAGCAGTCATTACGATTATATAATACTTGATACAAATCCCAGCTTAGATTTTACCCTAACAAATGCTCTTGTGTGCAGCAATTATGTAATAATACCCATAACAGCAGAGAAATGGGCCGTTGAAAGCTTGGATTTGTTTAATTTTTTTATGAACAAGTTATTGTTGACTTTGCCAATGTATTTAATTAATACTAAATTTAAAAAAAATAACACTCACAGAGAACTTTTAAAAATTTTAGAAAAAAATAGTAATTTTTTAGGCACAATATCTGAGAGAGAAGATTTAAATAAAAGAATTGCAAAAAATGACAGATTTGATTTGACGAAGGATTACATAATAGAGTACCAAAACGCGCTTACTGCGTTTTTAAATAAGTCAAGTTACGTACACTAAGTGTACTCAGATTGTAAAGGAGGAGCATAAGTGGACATAAAGGTAAATAAAAGAAATTTATCTGAGAGTGTTAAAGAAGAAGAACAAGCGTTTGTTCATTATAATAAACTTAAAGAAAAATTAAACATTAATTTCCAAAAAGAAATTTATTGTAAGATAGAGGCAATGAAAGTTTTAAAGGAAATTAAAGACAAAGAATATTATAAACTTGACAATTATTCCAGTTTTGATGATTTTGCAAAAGATTATAGACTTGCTAGAACTCAAACTTATAAGTATCTTAAAATTGCAACAGCAATAGAGGAAGGGCTTATTGAAGAAAAGTATGTAGTTAAAAACGGAATCAATGATACAATTTGTCTACTTAAAACAAAAGAGAGTCCAAATTTAAAAAAATCTAACCAAAACCCAATAAAACCACTCAGATTTCAGCTTAAAAAGGAAGAATCTTATTATTTTTATAAAAAAAATGCAAAGCTTACAAGCTTTCTTTTGGAGAAAATTTTTTTTGAGGAAAAAGATTTTTTATTAAAAATAATTAAAGAATTTGAAACTTCTAGAAATAGACGAAAATGAAATATTTATTTGCAAAACTTGAAAAGTTAGTGTATACTTTATAGGTACAGACTGACACGCAATGTGTCGCTCTTAATATAAGGACCTGTTACCTTAAAGGGTTTATTGGGAAGTCTTTACAAAGAAAATCCAACAAACCCTTTAACTTTTTAGCTAAAATTAATAATTTTTAACAGTAATTTTGGAAAAATTTAGAAAAGTATTTACAAAACATAAATTTTTTATACTATAGTATTAGTAAAAAACTTATATTAAGGGTTAAGATGAAAAGGCTTAATAAGATCAAAAGGAAAGAATACTGCAAGTTTTTAACTTCAACTTTTTTCCATTAAAAGCAATGAGCTTGATTGGCTTGGTTATAACAATATTGAAGATTTCTGAACTTGAATGTTTTCTTATTAAGCTTTTAGATTCTAAAGTTGAGATAAAATTAATCAGGAATGTTTAATTAATTAACTAATTAAACATGATATTTAAACATGATATTTAAAAATTGTTTATTTAAAAATGTTTATTGAGAAGATATTATAAAACAATGAAGATTTGTTTAAAAACATTTAAATGTTTGGATGCTATTTATTATCTTTATGCTATTGGATATTTATTTTAACAGGTTTCAATTTTACGGTAAAAGACGGTAATTAAAACTATCAGCGATTTTTGGAATTGGGTTACATTGGAAATGATTGTTATATTTTAAATTCGTGCAAAATTCTTAATTGTTATAAAATATTTTTTATTATATTTTATTTGAAAATAATTATGTCATTTTATACCTTTTAATTTTTAAACAGTATTTTTTAAGTTTTAAACCTTTTGAGTTAATTGATTAAATTTTAATAATTTCTTTTAGTTTTTGGATGTTGGTTAAAGAGCTTAATATATTTATAGTATGCATTTTAAAATTAATATTTAAATTATAAGACCAAACAACCAGCTGGTTGTTTGGTCTATTGTTTAGGTTAAGTATAAAATGGTTTTATTTAGCTTTAGCAGGAGTTTTAGGGTTTTTGGCAGTTTCTTGCTCTTGTGTTTGTTTTTTCTTAACATTTATCAATTTTTCTTTCATTTTTTTTACAATAGCAAGCACTCCTTCAGCTGTAGTCGGAGGACTGATTTCAGCTTCATCTGAGACTGTTTTTTTCATGCCTTGTATTCCAATTTTTTCTAATGGCTCTGAGACTTCAAATATTAAGTCATACATTGCTGAGAATTCACCACTACTTCCAGTCTCTTTAAGTTTAGTAGCTTCCTCTTCTATTGCTTTTACGAATTTTTCTGCTACCGCAATAGCTCGTAGTTTTGCTTCTCTTATAAATTCAGGCTGCCCTGATACCTTTCCGCCTGTTGCACTACTTGTGAAAGCTTCGAATTTTACATTTTTTGCAGCAGCCTCTTTATAAATTTTATCTATTTCATCTACGATGTCTTTAGCTGATGTTTCTAATCTAATTTTTGTTTCTCCTGTTAGGCCGCATGATAGAAGCAGGCTAACAAGTATACATAGTTTAAGTAAATTTTTAAAAGTTTTATTAGTCGTTTTATTAGTCATAACACTATCCTTTTTTTGAATTTTAATAAAGGCAATAAACCAATATTATTAAATTGTAAATATTAGGACGAGCTAAAAGCTTTATTTTTAGTCCATTCTAATGACAATATGTTTAATACCTATTTCTTTTTTTTGCTTTTATTATTTTTTTTATCCCCACTTTCAATATTTTGTTTTACTTTAACTGCTTCAAGTTGATTTTCCATTTGAGCTTTAACCTCAAGCAATCTTTCGGCTGTGGTTATAGGATTACTTTTAGCTTCCTCTAAAGCACGGGCTTTTAAGCCTGTTATTCCAACCTCTTCTAGTGATTCTATAACTTCAAGCATTAAGTCAAACATAGCCAAGAATTGAGCACTGTTTCCAGTTTCTTTAAGTTTTAAAGCTTCTTCTTCTATTGCCTTAAGAAACTTTCCTGTTTCACCAATGGCTTGCACTTTTGCTTCTCTTAAGGCCATTCCGCCACTTGTCACCTTAGAACCGGTTTTACTGTCTGTAAAAGCTTCAAAAAGTACACCTTTCACAGCAGCTTCTTTTTTTATTTTTGAAATTTTGTTTTTTAAATCTTTAGAGAATGATTCAAGAGCCGTATTTGTTTTTTCTATTAATCCAATATTACATGCGACTAATAGACCAAAAAGCAAGGTTGCAGCTATTGAATTTAATTTTTTAATGTTCATTTGTTACCTCCTTTACATTAAATTAAGTAAATTTAAATCTAAATTTTAGCCCATTTTATTGAAAATAAAATAAAATAAATTAGTCAATAAAGTCGATATAAAAAGCTAATATAATTTTTAGATTTGCTCTGAGTTGTAAAACTTTTATTTTAAACTTCTATTTTTTTAAATTTTTTTATTAGTGGGGCACAAATTTGTTTTATGCAAATATAGTAGTACCATTATTTGGAATTATAAGCTTACTTGTAGTCAAGCTTGTAATTTTAAGACTTTATTATTTCCAGTTTGCTAAATATTACAAATTGGTTATTTTGCAAATTAAGTCAAAGATCTAAAAGAATTTAGGTCTTGAAAATAAAAGAGAAGCCATGCTCCCGCAATTATATTGGCTTCTCTTAAAAGAATTTGACTATTTTGACACTGTTTTAATTAAGGAACAAAAACTTGATTATTAGGCTTAAAAGACCCAACAAGGTCTTTTAAGCCTAATAAGAATTGTCATTTTTGTTTGCTCCAGAGAACATTTTACTTTAATTATTATTTCTAGTAAACTTCCATTAGATTATTTTTCTCAGCAGCTTAATTGAGTGGTTTAATCCTTTATTTTGCTTGTTGACAACGATTTCTGTGATTTTTGTTTCTTGCTCTTGGGTGAATGCTTCTATCTACACGTGCGTTAAATAATTGATGGTGACAGAATATTTTGTTTTAAATATCTCTTTCTCCTTTTTTCACGTATTTTTATTAATTTTATTTAAAAAATATATCTCTTTAATTAAATTATTCACAATAAAAAAATGTTAATTTTTCTTGAGTTTTTAAAAGAACTTAATTAAAATAAAATAATGATATTTAAAAATAGAAAAGAAGAATATATTTTTTTATTTAAAAAGGTTTAAAAGATTTAGAGATTGCTCAAATTTTAGGTGTTAGTGAATCTTTTGTCGCAAAAGCCCGAAACAAATATTTTAAATTTGGTGATTCTGTTTGTAAAAATAACCCTTTTTCTAGCGATCTAGTAGGAGAAAGTATTGCTAAAGTGTCTTTTAATGAGGATAATTTTAACAATTTAGTGCTGCTTGCTGCAAAAAAGGTCTGTGAGCTTGAAAATGCCAAAAATGAGACTGAAAGGTTATTTTACGAGATCGTTTGTTCTTTTATTGATTCTCATCATAAATATAAAAGTCTCAGTTTAGCGTCAATAAAAAAGGAAGCATTAATCTTGGATTTAAAAATTAGCAAACTTCAAGCGAGATTGGCATTAACTTTGCTTTAAGTAATAAAAAGGCTTAGGAAGGGCAAAGAGATTATTATTTTTGATACAAATCCGGAAAGCCCAACGCATTATTTTAAAACAGACTATATTGACAATACAGATGTTTTTAAGACATATAATTTTACAACGTACGACAACCCCTTAAATTCAGCAGATTTTATTCAAACTCAGGAGAAGCTTTACAAGAATTTTCCTGCTTATAAGGCTCGTGTGCTTTATGGGGAGTGGATTTTAAATGAATCTACACTATTTAATCAGATGATTTTCAATCAAGATTATGAATTTAAAAGCCCAATAATGTATATTGATCCCGCATTCTCAGTAGGTGGAGATAATACAGCCATTTGTGTTTTAGAGTGCACTTTTGATAAGTTTTATGCATATATTTATCAAGATCAAAAACCAGTAAGTGATAGTTTGATGCTTGCCTCTATTCAAGTTTTAATAGAAAATTTCAATGTAAATACCGTTTACATTGAAGAAAGAGATAGTACCAAAGGGGATGGAATTTTAACCAAAACAATTCTTTTATTGAGAAGCAAAAGTACTTGCTATTTTAAAGTTGTGCCAATAAAACCTTTGAGCAATAAATTCAAAAGAATATGCTCTCTTGTTCCTTTGTTTGAAAGCCGCAAAATAGAATTTTTAAAAATAATAAGTAAAAATGTAGTATCTGATATTTACAGCTACAAAGGAGACGGCAATACAAAAGATGATGCGCTAGATGCTCTTGCAAATGCGTATCTGCTTTTAACGCTAAATTATAAAGAAAAGTTATTTCATTTTGGTAGGTTTAAATATTTATAATTTGATCTAAGTCTTAGCGAACAACTTAAGTTTGTTGTAAATAATAATTATTTAAAAAGTTTTTATCTTTTTTTCTGATTTTTTTCAAAAATTTCTCTTTGCCCTAAATCTAGACTAAAGCAATATTAAATAAATTTTTAAAAAATTAAATTATTTCATTAAAAAATTCAATAATTTGGAAAAAATATAAAATCAATATTCAATCTCTTAAAAGTTTTGAAAAATTATTTTTAAAGTTTAATTTTTTGGAAAATGTTATTGATGTGATTTATAATTTAACTTTTATTATTTTTTACCTTAAAGGAGTTAGCATGAAAAGCAGATTTTTTGCTATTTTTGTTCTCAAACTTTAATTTTTTTAATTGTAATACTTTTAAAGGCATAATGGTGACTTTAAAAAATAGCTAAGTTTAAAATATTTGAGCAAATTGGTTTTAAAAAAAGAGAGTTTATTTTGCATCAATTTTGATTAGATTTTATTAAATTGGCATTAGAAGAATTTTCTAAGTTTGTCGAATTTGCCTGGTGTAATCATTTTTAAGATTTGTTTATTTAATCTATTCAAATGTATTTCAAGGAGAGAGAAATATGAGAATTGCCGGTCTTCTTTTTTTTTTAATGTGTCTTTTGGGTTGTAGTTCTTTTAAAGTGGACAATAAAAGTTCATTTTCCAAAAATAAGCAGAAAACTTCAAATTATAACAGAGAGTATTATCAGAAAAACAGAGAAAAACTTAAATTAAGAGCCAGAGAGCGATATCGTAGAAACAGAAAAAATTAAATAAAATTAACTAAAAAGAATTAAGCTTAAGAAAAATTTAAAGTAATTTTAATATTAATTATTAATTTAAATTGAGTGGTGGATTTATATAAAGGATGCATGTTTTCAGGCTGTTTGAAATAATGCACTTTTGAAATAAATTAAATTTTAATTAGAAGAATATACACGAAGAGATATATTTATGTATATTATTTCATTAGCGGTAATTTCTTGTTATTTAAATGATTTTTCTGATATGGAAAAAAGCAACTTTAGTAAATATGATTTAAATTTTTTTGAGCTTTCTTTAGCCGAAAGAGAAAGTGCTATTTTAAAAATTCAAAGAAAATTTAAGAGTTTAACTAATAAAATAAGCTCTAGGATATCTAATTATAGTGAGATTAAAGTTAGCAATTTTTTTAGTGAATCTAGTGAACAAAAAAATAATCTTTTAAGCAAAATATTAGAGATTTTAAAAGTACAACACGGGTTAATGGAAAAAAGTAGCAATAGCTTAAGCAAGCTTAGCATGTTAAGTGGAGACAATTGTACTGTTCTTGATCCGCAGCCAGAATTGAGACTTTTAAATCAAAAATATTCAGATATAGATGAAAAATTAAGAGAAATATGTAATTGCATTCTTAGCAACAGCATTGACTTTAATAGAGTTTCAAAGGATTTGATTTATTTAAAAGAGAGCGCTTTGTCACTAATGAAAAAATAAGCTTTTCATAAATAGAGTCGTTAATTTTTGACTCTATTTATGAAAAGCATTTATTCTTCTAAAGGTTTTATTTCTGATAGGGCAAATCTTTCTGAGTTGTTTGTGCTCCATCCTGTCCATTTGTCGTTTTTAAAAAGATAGTTTCCCGCAACACTGTATATTGGAATTATTGGATAATCATTTTCAATAATTATTTCTTCTATCTTTTTTAATGTTTCTAATCTTAGTTTTTCATCCTCTTCAGTATCAGATTTTATTATAAGTTCATCAAGTTCAGGATTTGAATATCCGTAAGATGTAAAATGTGAACTTTTAGTTTCAAATATATTAAAGAATGCCATGGGATCTAAGTAATCTCCTTGCCAGGACCTTATTGAGATTTCATACTGACCTTTTAGAATGTTTGATATGTGGTTGGCCCATGTTTCAGGCTCAATTTCTACATTAATATTTAAGACTTTTTTCCATTGGCTTTGTATAAAATTGGCAACTTCTTTTTCAAGGTCATTTTTATTGTATTTTATTGTAAGGGTTGGAAAATTTTTTCCATCCGGATATCCAGCTTCGGCTAAAAGGTTTTCTGCTTTTCTTGGGTTGTATGGTTTTAGCTTTTTCCCATAATTATAGTTGTTAATATTAGGACTTATTTTTCTTGTTGCTTTAAAGTTGTTATCAAGCACTCTGTATACTAGAGTTTCTCTGTCAACTGCAAGAGCTAATGCTTCTCTTACTTTTACATTGTCAAGAGGGTTAATATTTGTGTTTAATGAAAGAAAACCAATTTGATTAATGTCAGCTGAATAAAAATCTTCTCTTAAGATAAGCTCATTAACAAGGTTTAAGGGTATATTGTTAAAAATAGCATCTATTTCATTGTGCTCATACATGCTGTAAATTCTGCGGGTGTCGCTTAGAGTAACAAATGTAAGCCCATTAATAGCAACGGTTTTAGCATCATAAAATTTTTCATTCTTTTCAAGAGATATTTCTTCGTTTAATACTCTTCTTTTTAGCTTAAAAGGCCCGCTTGTAACCATGTTTTCTGGGTTTGTCCATTTGTTTCCAAACTTTTTAACAACGTGAGTAGGAATAGGGATAAATATTGGGTTTGTAAGCATATCGAGAAAATATATTGTTGGGCGAGAGAGAGTTATTTCTAAAGTATGCTCATTGATTACTTTTATTCCAATTTCATCTGCATTTGTTTTTGTTTCGTGAAATTCTTTTGCATTTTTTATCTTTGATATTAATAGGTTAATATTTGGCACATCAAGCTCATTTTCTAATGCCATTATGTAAGATTCTTTGATGGTGCTTGCTGTTATTCTAACGCCGTCACTCCAATAAATGTCGTCTCTTAAATGGAATGTAAAGCAAGTGTTGTCGTAAGAAATATCCCAATTTTTTGCAAGGCCCGGCCTGTATCCACCTGTTTTAGGATCACCCCGTAAAAGCCCTACAAATAGTTCGTTTATAATTAAATTACCCAGTTTGTCGCTGCAAAATTGTGGATCAAGTGATGTTGGTTCGTTGCCAATTCCAACTCCAAAGACAATGTCCTCTTTTGGCTTAGAAATTGTGCACGAGATTACAGCAGCAATGCTTAGTATTAAAAGTAGCCTCTTTTTTATTTTCATGTCCTTTGATCTCCCTTTGTATTTGCAATAATTAATAGCAAATTATATTGCAATATTTTTTTAAAATATTTTTTGCTTTTTCTAAGTATTCTGGCAGGCCTGTTGTTTTTATTTAAAGGAAATTTAAAGAAAAAAAGGCTAAAAAAGATACACCATTTGTTTTAAAACTACAAATAAGGCTTTAAGACCCTATTTGTAGTTTTAAAGAAGTTTTCAATGAATTGTTGATTTATAACAATAGACAAGTATATATCTCTCTTTAATTTTTTCAAATAAAATTTTAAAGAATAAAATAAAGGGATTGATTTTTTGTATGCCTTGAGAATATTAGAAAGTGAACTATAATTACGACTTATTTTAGGGAGGTCTTTATGCAAAAGACAAGTATTTTATTAATGCTATTAGCGGTGTTTTCTTGTAAGCAGTTTTACGTTGTTAAGTCGCTTGCAGAAATTGATTCTGGTAATGGCACTCCTCTTGTTATTAGCGATTCAGTTAAAGATCTAAAAGGTTTAATTCCCAAAGAGGTTTCTTTAACTCCCGAGGAAGCTGAAAAGTTGGAGACTTTAAAAATCTTTCTAAAAGATGCAATGGATGTTAATGGTAGAACTGGAGATTTAAGAGCTGAGTACGAGAAATCTTATAAAGAATTTTTTGATTGGCTTTCTAAGGATGTGAATAGACAAAAAGAGTTTATAAGCTTTTTTGACAATGTTTCTGGGATTCTTTCTAAAGCAGTAGATGTAAGCAAAAAGCAAAGACCTACTGAGCAGCAATCTTTAGGCTTTAAAGAATATGTTTGTTACAAGATTAAAAATAGTCGCGGCGGGTATTTAAGTTTATTTTTCCAAAGGGTAGCTGATGCATTTGGCATTGATGCTTACAAAAATGGAAAAGATGAGAGCGTTCAAAAGCCTGTAAAATGCAATGAAGAGATTTTTAAAGTAATTAAAAGAGTGTTTACTGAAAGTGAGAGTAACAACGAATTGAAAAATTTGAAAGATTGTGAGAATAATCGTGATTACATTTGAGATTTGCTTTTTAAAAAGACAGGTTCTAGTGTGAACTTGTCTTTTTTTAAACCTTTTAATTCTTGTAAGGTTATATCTTTATTAGGGCATGAGCGATAATAATAACGTAGAGAGCAATTTTCAAGATTTTAAGTTTAATAATGTAAATAATGTTGAATTTGCCAAAGAATTATCAACTCAAGTAATTACTTCTGCTTTAGAAATAGAGACTAATTTAAATAAAATTTTAAATACAAAGAATGCAAAGAATTTACATGATGCTCATTTAAGAGTCCAAAAATCAAAATCAAAACTTATTTCTGTTATAAATCTAGCCAAAAAGCTAAACAATCACCTGCTTTTAGAATTTGATAAAATTTCTGATTTTGATATTCCCATAACATTTAGGATTGTTGACAAGATTTTAAAAGTATTTTACTGGACAATAGTCAATTTTGATTCTCATACAGTAAGTGAAATTGACTCAGTAGGGTTAAAAGAGATTGATTTTTTACATGAAAATGAAGAAGGAATAAAATCAGCTGAAGAAGAGATTAGTAGCATTGAAAATTTAAAGACAAGAGAATTCCTCTTTGAGCTACTTTTGGTTATTAAATCCACATTTCAAGCAGACAAAGCCTTAATAAAAGCAATTAGAGCATCCCTTTTGGCATCAGCTTTTATTGCTCAACAGGGAATAGAAGGCAAACAGACTTTATTTTTTTATGTTTAATTTTAGTTCATTGGGGTTTCTGGATTTCAATATTAAAAGGTAGAGAAACAGCTCTCTACCTTTTTAATATTTATTGGGATTGGATAAAGTATTAGTTTAATTTTCTTTTTTATGTCATTTTAAAATGTCTATTTTTTAACAATGCGAGCAAAAGTAAGCATAACATTTTGCAAGTTTTACTTATATTCTTTAGATTAATATTAGCATAAATACTCTAAAACATATTAGTTTTTTTATAAAATTTTAAATGAATTTTAATATTTACATTTTATGTATTATTATTTGATATTTAATATCAAATAATAATGGTTTGCATAAAATATTGTTTTTGATATAATAATGTATAATGATATTTAAAAAAATGATTAACGAATTTAAAATGGAAATAAAAAACAATAAATTTAAAATCAATCCTATTAATGTTTACAGATATTCAATTTTTTTTAGAAATTACATAAAAAGCACAGCAGAGGATGCACTTAAGAATGGAATTAATTTAAGCTTGCTTGAAGCGTCTTGTTTAAAAGAGAGCAGCAAGTCTCTTTTGAGCTTAAAGGTACAGTTAAAAGAAGCTCTTCTTGAAGCAATGATAAGCTTTAGATTTAATGGAGCAGGTTATATTTTGGCAAAACCCAAAAGTGAAGACGAAGATTTAAGCAAAAAGGTTAATAGCGAATTACCCACAGGTTTTAAATATTTAGATTTTCAAAAAGTTATTGACAAAATAGATTCTGATTACATAGAGTATCTTTCTAATTCAAAAGACTTAGATGGTTTTGAGAAAGTAAGAGTTGTAAAAATATATAAAAGTAGGGTAATAATTAACGAAAATTATGATTATGTTTTAGGCGTACAAGAACCTGCTTACACGCAAAGTTTACTGCTTAACATTTGTCTTTTAGAACAAATTTATTTAGAAATAGAAAAAAGAATAAAAAATTATAATTTTTTGTTTTACAAAGACGAACATTTAGTAGGACTTGTTGAATCTTTAGAGATTGCAAAAGAAGAAATTAATGTTTTGACAAACAGCAAAGGCAAAATATTTTCTAATTTTTTTAAAGCACAAGAGCCAAACAAAAGTTTTCAAGCATTAAGCAGTGTTTCTGACCAGCTTAACAGAGAGCTTGGCAAGATTAAAAGCACTCTAAACAATGATGGAATTTCTTATACAGCATCAGAGAATGCACGCTTAGAGGTAATAAAATATGATTTGGGGTTTTAAAAAGACGCATTTGAACTTGTTAAAGCAAAAGTTGGTGCTGATACTAAAGAGCCTTTAACTAGAAGTTTTAATGAGCAAGTCAAAGGGCTTGGTAGTAGCGGCAAGGGAGACAAAAGTAATTATTATGATGATTTAAAAGGCGTTCAAGAATCTGTAGCTAATGCGTGCAATCTCAAGCTTAACAAATATTATAGATTAGATATGAAATTTAATGAGCTTGAAGCTTTAAGCTATGAGCAAAGACTTCAAAAAGACAATTTGCTTCTTGATGTTTACTTTAAATATTTAGAGCTAATTAAAAATGAAGATCTAAGCGACAAGGCAAAAGAAAATCTAAAATAACAATTAAGTTTAGTTATTTAATATTTGAAAGGAGTAATTATGAAAAAAATGGTTACAAGTGCAGAAGGCAAAGACAGTCAAGAAGATTTAAAAGCTAGAAGCAAAAACAGTGAAGTTTTAAGCGATGCTTTGATTCAGGAATTCTTAGAATATAAAAATCTCAAAAGCACAAATAATAACTTAACTGGCAATTTTTCTCACAATGACCTGAAAGAATCTGTTGAGATAAATAAACTTGCAAATGATAATTTAAGTTTTGAGTATAATACAGAAAATCTTTTATCAAAAGAGTCTTCTTTTAAAGAGGTTGTAAAAGGACAAGCTGAAGAGCTTATTAGAAAGTATGTAAAATCAGCTCAAATATTTGCGGTAGCTGGAACTTACAATCTTGATGAGATTGACCTGCATTCTCGTGCAATACTGATAAGGCTTGCAAAGACTAACATTGATCAAAATAAGAATTCAGAAAATTCATACAAAGTTATAAATTTTCAAAGAATAAAAGTAGATCAAAAAAATAATTTAAGAGTCGAGAATTCTTTTTTTAGCACATATCATGATTTAAGAAAAGCAATGCTTAATCAGTGGGAAGAGCTTAAGAATGAATTTTATTGCAATAAAAAAGCATTAGCATAAAATTAAATAAAAATTTAAATAAAAAATTAATTTAAAAAAGGAGATTATTAATGAGCGATTCAATTGATTTTCAAAAAGAGATAGAAAAACTAAAAGCGTCAAAATTAGAGCTTGAAAGTCAGCTTGAAAGTTTAAAGAAAAATCAAGCTCAAAAGATTGTTTTAGACAAACTGAAAAGCGTTAATGTTAGCAGTTATCCGGTGTTTGAAAGTCACAAATTTCAAGACGAAGGGTTTTATTTTGCCCAAAAAGGCGGGCTGAAGAGCTCTCCTGCTGATAAGTTTGAAAATTACCAAGCCCAAGATTTTTGCTACAAATGTGGGGTTAAGCTTATTGTTAATGGTTCAAATTTACAAATAGCAAGAGGCGGTGGTAGTGATCTTTATGGGGTTTGTGTAGACTTTGACGATTTTTCAAGAACTGGTGCTGTTGTTCCAATCACTTGTAGTTTTGAATGTGTTTTGATCACTAAAGACAAAACCATTAAAGCAGAAGACAAATTAATAATAAACAGCGAAGGGGTTTTAGAAAAATCTAGCAAGAATGCAACTATTATTCACGCTTTAGCATTAGGCCCTGCTGAAGAATTTAAAGACAGAAGAGATGTTTATGGTGTTAGATTTCTTTTTTTGGTCAAGCAAATAAAAGATGCAATTTAAAATAGGAGAATTTGAAATGGATGAGAGCATATTAAATAACGATGAGTATGTAAACACAGTAAGGGATGTTTTGGTTAAAGAGTGCCCAATCCCGGAATATTATCATTTTCTAGATTCACAGCAAATACAAAGTAGCAATATTTCTCTTGGAGGCGACAGAATTATTAAGTGGTATTCTGATTTAGCAGACATTCCTACATTAAAGGTTAATGATTTTAACACAGTCTCAACAATAAAGTTCCAAAGACAAGTGGTAAAAATTAATTATTTGCCTTTTCAGTATGCATTTACTTACTATGCGCCAGATGGAAAAGTTAGCGTAGAGGCAAACACAAATATTAACATGAAAGACGGGCTTTTAGGAGCAATAATTGAGATACAAAAGTTAATGAGTGCACACTATTTAAAAGGTGGACTTACACTCTCAAAAGGCAGCAAAAGAACTATTCTTGTTGATGAGTCTAACAACGAAACTATGTATGGACTTTTGAATCTTCCAAACCAAATAGACAAAACAGTTAAACAGACAAACATATCAGATCAAATAAAATCAATAAATGATGAACTTTCAAAGATTAATTTAGAAGATGAGAGAAAGGTGCCTTTTAAAATACTTACAACTAGTAAAATCAAAGGTCGCTTGCTTGAAAGACTTCCAAACAACAATTATTCATACAAAGACATGCTTTTTGATTTTATAAGCGCAATTAATAACGATGCAGATATTGAGCTTGAGACTACAAATTTATTAGACGATGAAATTTTAATATATCCAAGAAGCAGCAAACTGCTACTTTTAAAAGACGGTCATCAGCCTATATTAAATTCATACACAGAGGTTTCAAGTAGCAATTTTAGAACAAGTTTTCTTGATTTTTCTATTGGAACAATTTTGGCAACAAAAAATTCAATCCTTAGAATAAAATTGAGCTAAAAAATGAATGACGGCAAAGTAGATACTAATCATTTAAGCTCAAATTTAAAACTAAAGGAGAGCGAAAATCCAGAATCACTGCAAACAGTGTACGAGCAAATACTTAAGCTTTTAATGCTTGATTTTAAAGATCTAAGCATTAAAGAATTTTCTTTATATTTAAATTTACTTGAGAATATTTTAATTCTTAAGAGAATAAGAATTGAAAATTTAAATGATTCTGCAATGTTTGTTTTGATTTATTATTTTATTGGTTGCGAGCTAAAAAAACGAAACAGATTAAAAGGTTTTAATTTAAATAACATCAAGTCCTAAAAATTTAAAGAGGTATCATTAGAATATTTTCCCACAAATCTTGGCAGTAGCGGTTGTTGCGGTGATTTTTGCAAATGTCTGGATAGTTTAATAGAAGATTTAAGAGCAAAAGGCTCTTTAATAGGAGTAGTTAAATGAAGTCTTTAGAGATGATTAATGCAGGTTTAAGTAATATTATAAGTACATATTCACAAGAGCTTTTTTTCTGTAAATTCAGAGCAATCAAAGATCCAGTCAATGCATCGTATGAAACTAGGGTTGCAAGTTCTGATACTGTTGGTTTTAAAGGAATGTTTTTGTTAATTAATTCAGAAGAAGTAGTTGAGATTGAAGGTGTAAATATTTTTGACAGAAATAGCTACGCCAAGGTGTATGCTCTTGAGAATTTGGAATTTGGGTACTGAGATTTTGTTAAGGTTTTTAATGATGTTTATTCGATCTTAGGGGTGCAAAAAAGCTATAAAGAAGGTTAAATATATAATACCTTGGTTTTAAGGAGCTCTTCTTGAGTGTGAAGATTGAATTTAAAAACATTTCTTTTGATTTTAAAAATAGCTTAAATATAGCATTAATATCTTTAAAAGGTTTCTTAAAAGCATTAAATTTCATGCTCTTAAAGGTAAAAGAAAAGGACAGCCATGATTGTAGGACTAAATGAATCTGTACAGTTTTTAATAAAAATACTTACAAATTTTAAAAAATATTTGAATCTCAAAGAAATAGAGTTAGAGGTTTTAAATACCTATAACCACCCGTATTTGGAAAAGTTTGCTACAAATTCTAGTAATTTGCTTGTATTAAAAAGCGAGTCTTTCGAAGGGCTTACCCCCAGAAATCTAAGGGGTAGAAATTCTTGTAAAGAGTTTAATGAGTTTCGGTTAAGGTTTTCTCTTTATTTTTTAAGTTTTGTTTTACTTAAGGTTTACAGAGATTCTTATGAGGGCATTTGCAAAGTGTATGAACACTTCTTGGAATTTTTGTACGAGAATAGATTTAGATTTGAATTTACAAAAGAGCTTGAGAGTGGTTATTGTTTGCTTTTAACTTATTATCTTGGATCTATTAGTAATTTAAATAATGACGGGCTACTTGGTGTTTCGAATATGCATGCCAATATGTGTTTTAGTTTTAATCAAATTTTTGTTGCAAATATACAGGTTTTAAAACAAGAGAGATGAATTTTTGAAAAAATAGCAAGAAGTTAAAAAAAAGAAAAAGAAGTTTAAAAAAAGAAAAAGAAGTTTAAAAAAAGAAATTTAAAAAGGAGTATAAATGCCAAAAGATACAATAAGCATTGGTTTGGTGCAAAACAGACTGGCTTTTAACAATGTTAATTATTACAATCCGCTTTTAATCTACAAAAGCAATGTTTTAGCAAGTAAACACTTATCATTAAGTGTTGCAAATTTACAGGATTTGCTTTAGAAGCTTGAAATGCAAAAGGCCCAAGAGTCTGATTCTTCCAAGAAGAAAAAAGCAGAAGAGCAGGTAAGTGCTTTGCGAAAATCAATGAGTGATTTTTTTGGGCAAGACGGGCTTAGGTCTGTTAATTTTTATGTTTACAACCAGATTAAAGAGGTTAAAGATTTCTTAAAATCTAATTTACATCCGTTTTTAGTCTTTGTAAATCAAGCAGAAGATACTATTAGTAGTGATTTTGAAGAGCTTAGAAAAGCTTGCAGTTTTATTGTAATTTCCACTAAAGATGGCAACTTGCTCGATTTTTTGAAAGGCAAAGACAAAAGTGAGCTTAAAAATGTTATTGCTGTTTACGGTGGTCCAAATTTGCACCTTAAGTTTACGGCAGTGTATTTGCATCAAGCAAGCATTTTTCACGCTGTTAATCCTTATGGTATGATTTTAAATTCTGCTCCTATTTATGATGACTCTCTAATTGATTCTCTTAGAAAATCCAATATTAATTTTTACTCTTTTTTGAATGAAACCGGCAATGACGGCATTTTGGCTTTCAAAGAAGGGGTTAGTCTTTCAGGCGATCCAATTGATGAGACTTTCACGCTTTTTTACATTAAAAATGAAGCAATAAAAGAGCTAATTAGGATTTGGAATAAAAACAATAGAGCCAACAGCAAGCTTGGTGCTTTAAATTTGGACGGCAATTTGCCAAACGAATACACAGCAGGGCTTGAATGTTTTTTACATGAATTTAAACAAAGGGGACTTATTGTTTCTTATAAAGAGATTAAGCTTAAAATTAACTCTTCTGAAGGCTTAAGCTTAAGCTTAGAAGTTGCACTTAAGTACAATGACAGCTTTAATAGTGTTAATTTAGTAATAACAGCACAAGAGATAAACGAATATTTAAGGAGAGCATCATAATGAGAGAATATTATTCACTTGATTTAATATTTTTTAGCTTTAATGACAATTTAATAGACACAGGTACTCTTGAGTACAGCACAGAGCCTAATGTAATGGCCAAAGCAAGCATAGAAGACAGAAATTTTCCAATTCCAAGTTTCAGAGATCCAAGAACCGTTGTTCATATTTTTGATTTAGAAGTAAGCAAAGGATCTCTTGATTACAAACTCTTAACAAAGTTAAGCGACGAGCAATTTTACGAGAATGTGTCAAAATCTAAAAAATTAAAAAGATTTGTATTTAACGATCAGATGGGACTTAAAATTATTTCAAATAGTGCCTTTTTTGCAGAAATACCAACTAGAAAGTATTCGTCTGATAATGATACTGTTAAGTTTACAATTCATGCAATCAATTGTGATGTTGAGAAAGCAAGTTAAAAGTAATTTGAATGCAGGCGATTGAACAATAAAATGTTTTAAAAATGTTTTAATTAAAGGATAAGAATTTAAAATGAGATATAAGTTAAAGATATTAACCAGAGCCAAAACACATACATACGTTTTAAAAGATATTCCCATGTACGAGTGGGACAGTGTTTTGGGATTTGATGTTGAAAGAGATGAGCTTATTAGCAAGCTTAATGATCTGCGAACACTAAAAGAAATAACCAAGCTAATGATCTCAAGAGGATTTTTAGATGAATTTTACGAAATTTTAAACAAAGAGAGAAGATATTCTGAGCTTTACAAGTATGCTCTTCCTACAATTCTTTTTTCAGTTCAGTATTCACTTTTTGAAACAATATAAGGGTTTAAAAAGCCCGGTTTGGTATATGTTGGAAGTTTTCAGGATAGAAACGGAGACTACATTAAGTATGATTACATTGATGAGCGTTGGAATTATGATTTTTTAATTACAAACAGCAAGCCTTTAGACTTAAATCAAGAAGATTCGTTGGAAACCGGGTTTGAGTCATTGCAAGAAGGTGGCAATGAATAAGCAAGAGATTGCGACTAATTATTTTAAATACATAGACTATTTGACAAGAGAAACTAATAAGTATTATTTTCCTGTTGTAATGGGCATTTGTACATACAAAGACGTTAAAAAAATGAGCTACAAAGAGCTTTTAGAGGTTAACCGAGTAGCTAATTTAAAGCTTAACAAGGAAATATACGAGAGGTTTTTGTCTTTTAGTAGCATGTTTTAAAGGTTTTTATGTACGAAGAAAACAATAATAATAAATACACAGTTACATTAGGAGGTGTTCTTGGCAGAAATGTCACAAAGGGTAATTTTAAAAAAGAGTTTTTAAGCCCAAAAAGGGAAAATTTTTTTAATCAGAGTTTTGGTGGTTTGAGTAAAGGGAGTAAGGATTTTTTATCCCTAAGTCTTGAAAGGCTTGAAAGTTCTGAAAAACTCAAAAGTGACAATCTTAAAAAATCAGCAAATTTTAAATCTTTTAATTTTTTAGGCAAAAGTGATTCTTTTAAAGATTTTTTAGGTCATGGTGATTCTCAGAAAAACAACCCAAGGAGTGTTTTTAAAGATTTGGATTTGGGGTTAAATTTAGATTTAAAAGACAAAATCGCTTTGCCTGCTGGACACTTCAATAAAAATAAAAGCAGTCCGGGCTTTTATTTAAAGCCCGAAGTAAATAAATTGGATTTTGGCTCTAGCCAGTATTCATATTTTAAAACAGAAAACATTAAAAACACTTTTAAGCAAAATTTTATTAGTAATTCTGGCAAAGATCAAACCAATTTGTCAAAGGACTTTAGATTAAATTCCAATTTTAACAAGGCTTTTTCTGTTAATGATTTGCAAGAACCATTATTGGGTGTTAAAAACGAGAACAGTCAGATTGTTTGGGAAAATTTGATGTCTTTTAGAGATTTTTTTAAAGAATCAAGCTTGGTTGAGGTTTTAAACCTAAAAAATGGTTTTAATGATTTAAATTCGTCTTTAGAAGAATTTAAAAATTTAAAAGACAAAAAGACTCAGCTAAGTCTTGAAAATTTGGTTTTCAAAGATAGTCAAAAAGAAAGTGCAAATAAAATACTAAAAAGAAAAAGATCTTTTGAAACAGAGCTTGAGAGGAATGATTTTTTAAGAAAACTTTATATTCTTAAAAATTCTCAAAATACAAATACAAATACAAATTCAAATGATTTCTCTTTTATAGTTGAGCTTGCACAGAAATTAAGAAACGAAGGGCATACAGAAAATGATTCAAAAACCATTAGCCTGGTAAGTGATTTTCTAAAGAGTGAGAATAATTTAGAAAAAGTTTTAAGTCTCAAAAGTTCAACAATTTCTTTAAAAAGTTCAAAGGGTGAACCTGAAGTTTTAAATAGCAAAATAATAAACACTGTCTTTGAGCCTGGATTAGATTTGATCTTAGAAAAAACTTTAGAACTTTTAGAGTGGGCAAAAAATTACAAGTTTACTAGCAGCGTACTGGACCCTTTAAGAAATACTTTTTCAAATCTTGGCAATATTTTAGCACAAGCTTTTGAAAGTGTACCTTTTGTTGAGTATATGACAAATTTGCTAAATAATGGTGTTAGTGAATTTAATTTAAGAGGAATTGATGATGATTCTGGAATGCCTTAAGAAAAGAGGTTTTAAGCGATTAAAGAGCAAGCTACTAAGTTAATAAAAGAGATTGTAAATCAAATCTCAAGTTTAACAAGCATTTCTAATTTTGTTTTGCTTTTCCCAAGGCTCGATTTTAAAGGCCTTGGGTATATTCCCCCCAGCTATTTTTTATTTTTGTAAAGCATGATCTAATAGAAGAAAATCTCTCAAGTGTAAGCTCAGATCGTGCGGTAATTGATTTTACAAATACAAAAAGTGAATATGTGAATTTTAACATTATTCCAAGACCTGAGATTGTAACAATTAATAAAGGGATTTTGTCATCTATTTATGACCAAACATTACTAAGAGCTTTAAGAGAAACGCCTTTTATGAACAGTGTTTTGAAGTTTAATAGCAATTTTATAAAAATGCAATTCAGGCAAAGGTTTAACCTGGGGGTTATTACAGTATGTACAGCTCTTCGGTAGGATTTCACGAAGTGGTAAGCATTAGTTCGTTAAAGCTTAAGGACACAGTTTATCTAGAGGAGGTGGAAGTTAGTTTGCAAGCAAAAATTTGTAAAACATTTAGCATTTTGACTTACAGAGGTTAAAATATTAATGAAAAACAGCGAAATATTGGGAGAATATTAATGATAAAATTTAAGTTTATTTTAATATTTTTTTTATTTATTGTTTCAACGACATATGCAAGTGTGGCAAGACCATTTGATTTTAAAAAATGGAATTTCAAAAAAGACATAGATTTGGCTTATGTATTAATGCACGACATTGACAATGGGATTTTAATCAAATCTCAAGATAAAGCCGGCAGCATCAAAAGTCAAGAAGTGCTTGCTAAACTTAACGCACTTAATGCTTATTGTAATAGGTTGCGGGGAATAATAAAAGCGAGACTTGTTAGGGGCAGATTTCAAAAAGAGGTGGAATTACCATTGCTTAAGATTATTAGAAAATATAAATATTTAACAAGAAATTATAAAAATAAAAGCCTTATTGAAAATCCAGGATATACAAAACTTGTTGCAGAGAGAATTATTAAAAAAACTCTTTTTCTAGAAAACTATTTTCAATCCAGTAGGCTTAAGAATGTAAAATTTCGTGAAAACATTAAAAAAGGAATGGATGATAATCAGAGCAGATTGAAGCCTTTAAGCAAAGCTAACAAATCTGCTGGCTCAAGGTTTTCAAACTCCAAGCCTTTCAAAACATCACAAGGTGAAAAAAAATGCAACAAAAAGCAAATCTTGGACAAGTATGATCTTAACCGTGCAGAAGGTGAGTTTTTAGCTGATCCAGAAGATTCAGGTGAGCGGGAAAGCAGTGATTACCAAGATGAGCGGGAAAGTGAGTACCAAGATAAGCAAGAAAGCGGAGACCAAGATGAGCGAGAAAGCAAAGACAATGAGGTTAATGAAGATCAAAGTGAAGATGAGTTTTTTGATTCTCTTGAAGATCGGGTTAGCCAAGTTTTTGATTGGAATGTTTTTTTACTTTGAAAGTTTTTAATCTTTTAGTCTTTTAAGCTTTTAAGTCAGAATAATTTTTATTGGGAGAATATTGATGAGACAATTAATTTTAATTTCTTTTTTATTTTTAAGTTTTAATCTGTATTCTTATGATCTTCAAGATGACGAAGAGATTTCAGTCAAGTTCTTATACGAAGAAGTAAAAATTGGTGGTAATTTAACTGAAGATCATTCTGTTGCTTCTGTTGAAAAGTTAATACAAAATGTAATTGATAAAATAGGACCTGAGAATATTTTAGACATTGAGCATAGTATAACTTTTAATGGTTTGTCTGTAATGGTGATCTATAAAGTTAAAAAGCAAAGTTAGTAAGGTATTTGCAAGTTTAGGGTAAATTGGTAGTATTTATGAGAAAAGTTTTTACAATTTTTATTTTCTTTTTTTGGGTATCTTTTAATTTGCGTTCTTATTATGTTGGGAATGATGAATTTATTAAGGTTAAAATTTTTAATTTTAAACTAAATCAGCAGAGATCTTTTGAGGAATTAGAAAGGAATTTAAAACTTTTTATTCAAAAGATAGGTTCAAAAAATGTGTTAAACATTAATCATAAGGTTTTGTTCACCGGGGTAGAGGTTGCAGTGATAGTGATTTATAAATCAAATCAGGAGTAGAAAATTAAATTTTGCTTTTAGCCTGATTTGTTAATAATTTAATTATTAATTCAATTATAACTTGTTAATTTAAAAAGGAGTTTTATTTAAAAAGATGTTAATATTTCAGTACGATTTTAAGATTGAATTTTACAATGCAGTTGATTCTAAAAATAGCATTGGTGGCAGACTTGCGGGTCTAAGGCCCAGAGTTGTTGTTACCACTCAAAACGGTGCTCCTGATTTAAATATTTTTATTTTAAATACATATTCTGAGAATAATTTAGTAATTAGCAAAAAGGCTAAACTTCAAATTTTTAATGTGCCTTTAGATTTTTCTGATTTTAAGACTGCAGATATTGTTAAAATTTATTATAAAAAGTTTTCAGATCAGTAAGATTATCAGTTTATTATGGCTGGGTATTTGGGAGCACTTGTTGAGAGAATTGGTGGGCCTGAGAAGTTTAGTTTTGAGTGTGAATTGTATCTTTTGTCCAGAGCGACCTTTTTAGAGAGAAAATTTGAGTATAAAAATTTCAAAGGCAGCACTGTTGCTGATGCAATAAATTATGCTTTAAGGATAAAGCAATCTTTTGTATGGATGAACTTGAAAAAACAAAAGTGCTCAAGGAGAGTTTTGCTTGCAACTCGCCAAAAGGATTAATAGAATACCTAAGGCGACAAGGATACGTTGACGCTGTCATTGTTGATATTGGAAATCCCGGGCAAGATGTTGACTTGAAATTTATTTTTATGAATTTTGGACAGGTTGTTTCTGGTGAGTACAAAAGGCTTGAAGATTATGGGCTTTTGTTTGTCCCCCAAAAAGATGCTTTAAGTTTTAATCCTGGTTTAAGCTTTTATCAAGCACAAGTGATGTTTACTCACAACATTAAGATTGCAGATAATCTAAGCTTTAAAGACAGACATGGAAATACCATTAACTGCAAGGTTAAAAACACTAGCGCCAGACTAAGCAGTACTAGAGAGTGTGTTTTAAATTTAGAACTTTACTTTGAAAATAAAAAGGAAATGTATTATGCAAAATAATGATTTTAGCGTGAGGCCCGGCAGCTTAAAAGGTTCTTCTGCTGGTGTATTCAAGCAGTTTCTTTTTGAAAATATTTTTATTTGCAGAATAGGTGTTATTAAAAGCTTTGATGTTGAAACTCAAACGCGGGTGTTGTTACTATTAAAGAGTACGAAGGGCTAGAGATTAGTACTTGCAGTATATCTAACTTTAATCTTGATTTAGCAGAAGAAGATGAGGTGATTTTACTTCAAAGTAATTTTAATATTTTCCAAGAAAGTGATAATAATCATTTTGATAAAAATTATTTTTACATTCTAAGTGCTCTTAATCCTAAGAAAATTGGCATTAAGCTTGGTCAGTTTGAATTGAGTGTGCAAGAGTTTGATGCACAAAGTGAGAATATCAAATTTAAAGCAAAAAAATTGATTATTGATGTGGATAATATTGAAATTAAAGGCAATTTAAAGATTAATGGAACTAAATTTGAAAATCATATGTACAGTTCGGGTACTCTAACTTATGTTAATAGTAGTGGTGCGCCAACAACTACAACTGGTAAAACAGGCCCGATTGCTTGAAGTGGTTTTTCTTTTGTGGTTGCTTTTTATTAAGTATAAATTGTTGTAAAGCCTACTGATGGTTGTTTTCTACTAATAAGATTAAGTTTATTACTTGATTTGCAAACTCTTTTGTTGCGTCAATTATTTTGCTTATATTGTTGGTTGTTAATTTAGATTCAACTTTTAATTGTTCTTTTGTGTTTTTGTATTCATTTTTCACTTTAGTAAATTTTTCAGCCAAAACTTTATATTCTTGAGTTGTGAATTTGTTATAAAGTTTTGAGTTTGAATGAAACTTAAGGCTTGCTAAGTCCCAGTCTATTTGGCTTGAATTTTCTTTTTTCTGCCATTTTGTAGCAGCATCTATGACCTCTTTTATTGTGCTTGTTCCTAGGGGATCTTTAGTGTCTTCAAAAATGAGCTCACTTTTGTTTAGCTCTTCGAGTAATCTATTTTTTGTTATTTCTATGCTCTGGGTATTCCTGTTATTAATGCTTTCAATTGAGCCTTTTGCCTTATTTGGAGAGTTTTCTTGATTCTTTGTTTTTTCAAGCCCTTTAAATTCTTTAGATGTTTCTAGATTTTTTATTGCACTTAGTGCTTTATCTAAAGAGTCTCTGACTTGCTTTGAGTATTCTTTTGTTATGATAGGGTTGTCATTACTGTTTTCTAAATTGTCATTTTCTTCTTTTTGATCAAAAATTTTGTCTTTGTCGGGATTAATTTCTTCTTTTTCTTCTTCTTCAATTGTGGTAAGTATTGTTTCGTTGGTGGTTGTTGAAATTTTAAATTCTACTGTAGTTGGATTTAAAGACTTTTTATTTTCGCCTGATTCTTGACCTGTTATCTCATCAGAAGCTCCGATTAACAATAATTTTTCTTGTATTTTTGCAATTTCTTCTTCTGATTTTGCCATATTTTCTTCTTCTGGCCCTTCTGATGGCATTAAGCTTTCGCTTTCAAATTCAGATTTTAGAGCAATCTCTTGTTTTTCAGTTTCAATTTTTTCAATTTCCAAAATAGGAGGTGTGTTTTGATTGATGTTTGCTTCAGGTTCTTTTTTTAAGTTGGAGCCTGATTCAATCTGCAAGCTGTTATTAATGACTTCTGAAATATTTTTTAATTTATATTCATTTAAGGCTTTGTTTTTATCATTTGTATCCATATTTGCATTACAGCTAATAGCTAGCAGAAATGTTGCAAATACTGAGATTTTTAAAGCTTTTCTAAGCTTGCCTTTCAAAGCTCCGTGCTCCTTTAAAAATAAGAATATTGAGAAACATTATACCACAGTTTTTGTATTTTGAGTTTATTTTGAAATATAAAAATCCCCCTAAAGGGGATTTAAGGGGGTATCATAGATTTTGTATTATTTTTTTTAAATTTCTATTTTTACTATTTGTTAGAAATTGAAATTTAATAATTTGTAATCTTACCCTTAGTCCATTTGTAATTTGGTGTTGAAGAGGTGGTGCTGTTTTGAAATTTTCTAAAATTATTAGCACCATTCTTCTTTATTTTATATTGGTACAAAGGATTGACTTTGTACTAAGTGTATAGCATACTTTAAATTTTTCAGATTTATCAATAAAGGAGAACATCGGGTGAAAAGCGATGTTCCTTTGAATATATTAATATATTTAAATGTAAGTTTAAAATTTCAACTATTAGCTAATAAAATGTTTTTTAAATATTAAAATGTTTTGTTTGCCTTACTCGCTCTCTTCATTTTGATCTTCAGCATCTTCTTCTTCAGAATCGTTGTTAGCATTTTCTTCTGTTGCAGGCTTTGATTGTGAATTTTTCTTTTTTTCATCTTTTAGTTCTTGTTCTAATTCTTTATGAACATTATTAAGAATAGAATCTATTAAAATCCCACGACCAATTGCACTGCAGGACACAATAAATACTGAAAATAAAACAAATATTATTTTTTTAACCATTTAATCATTCCTTTAACCTAAGCAATTTAGGTGTAATTATATCTCATAAAACAATATTAATCAATTAGATGTAGTTTATTTTTAAACACAATTTAATTTTAGACATATTCTTTTTGAATTACTGATTTTAGATTATTTATGTCTGTTAGTATGTCTAAAATTTTGGTGAAATTTTTATTCATTTGAAAGACCTGATTGAAAGGCAGTAGGCTTAATTCTATTGTTTTTTCGCTAATAGTCAATTTGTTATAATCTATTGAATGGTAATCTTTTTTGTTTTTTATTTGAAATCTATAGATAGGATTTAAGTATTTCTCGCCAGTGCCCTGTTTAATCGAGTCTTGAAGGTCCTTTAAAACATAATCTTTGGATTTTTGGGTATCGTTTGGAGGATTGAGCATAACGTTAAGAATGCTTTTATTATTTTTGTTTTTAAGGTTTAAGACAAATAATAACTCTTGACTTTTGAAAAAATTATCAATATTTTCAATATCTTTGAAATTTTTCAAAGCTGAGGTTTTTGAATTTTTTTGGTTTTTAAAGTCTAACAATTTTTTATTTATCAAGATGCTCAAAGATTCCACTTTTCCTTGTGCAAGTAAGATTTTATCTTCTGTTTGTTGAAATTCCTTTTCTCTTGTAATGCTAAAATCAAGATCGAATGTTTGAATAGGATAAGCTTGTTTGTAGTACTCCTGAATACTTGTTGGAACTTGATTTGATTGCCTTATTTCTATTGTTTGAATGGATACTGCAGGGGATATTTTTGCTGCAGGCCGTTTCTGTTTTTCTGGTTTTTGTTTTTCATCGATAATTTGCCTGTCAGGTGCTTGTTTTTCAGTAGTTTGCTCTGTAATTTTTTGTTCTTTATTGAATAAATCACAAGACAAGATCAAAATTTCTAGTAATATTAAAATTACTTTTTTACACATTTATTTTTCCTTATACTTTTTATTTATTCATTATAATAATATTATAATTCTTAATAACTTGTTTTAAAGCTAATTTGGTTAAATTTTTTAAAAAATAATAAAAATTGATTTTTGCAAAAAGAAGTTCTCTAATGCAATAAAAGAACTTCTTTTGGAGGTAGTTAAAAAGTAGTGTTATTTGATTTATTGATTTAATAGCCTGTCGGATTTGATGAAGTATATAACCATTCTTAAAGTATAGCTCATATTTTAAAATATTAATTTTGCTTGTTTTTGAAATTTATACAAAGAGGACTCATGCTTGAGAGCCTCTTTGAAACGTGTGTGGGAAGTGTTTAATTAATTTTAATAAATAAAATTATTTGATGAATTCTTTTAGTCTTGAAGCATTGGTTAATATTTTTAATGTATCGTAAATGCTTTGACTAATTTTAATGTAATATTTTTTATTGGAATAATCAGAGTAGATAAGTTTAATTTTTTTTAGGCTTTTTTGAAATTTGGCAAAGCTTAAATATTTCCAGCTGTGATCGGTTGATACATAAAATGAGCTTCCAAATTGCAAATCGCCATCTTTGTCTTTGCTTAGAATTGCCTTGTTTATGCTTAACAAACTGTGATAATGAAACAAGGGCATTAAATTTAATTCTTTTTTTTGTCTATCTTCGAAATTTAAACAACATCTTATGTAATTATTTTCATAAAAATGATTAAAATCTTTGTGATTTTTTAATTGAATCAGGTTTTTTAAACCTTTTTTATCCATACTGGTTTTGTGAGCTAGTATGCTAATTGATTTTAGCTTGCCTTTTGTTAGTGTGATTTTATCGTATTGTTCTAAATATTGTGCTTCTGATTTTATTTCAATTGTTGCATTTGAATCTATGCTGTAAGTTCTAATGTAAAACTGTGTGCAAAGAATAGGATTTAAAGGCTTTATGTGCTCATTGTTGTAAATTAGATTGTTCTTAAGTGCACTCATATTTATCTCTTGTAATATTAAATTCGTTTAAATTATTTTTTAAAATATTAAAATTTGTGTACATATAAATATTAAATTATACCTCAGTCCAAATTCATTTATATAAGGTATCATTTTATACAGATTTTATCAATAGTTTATAAATCATTTAATATTTTTTTTATTTAGAATAAAAAATCAATTGATATTGATTATTTTAAGATTATATTTTAATATAGTGTTAGTTTTAAAGAAGGAGAATAAACAATGACAAGATTAATATACGCTATATTTTTAAGTGCAATATTATTTGTTGCTTGTGAAACTACAAGAATTTCAGATGAGATGGAAAATACTAGCGATGAAGATTCAAAAGTTACAGCTCCGATGTCAGACAAAGATATGATGAAATCAATGCCAGAAAAAGACATGATGAAGTCAATGCCAGACAAAAGTATGAAATCAATGAAGAAACCTGCTACCAAACCAATGAAAAAGTAATAATACTTGCTGTTAAATTAATTTAAATTCAACATTATTAACTATTTTAAAAAACTTTTTTAATAAATTTTATTAAAAAAGTTTTTAAGGTTTAATTTCAATGATATAGGCATTTTTATATATTAATTTGACTTAGAAAAATTAAATTAAGATTGGAATTAAATATAAAAAAGGGGAGAGAGGTTTAAACCCCTTCCCCTTTTGAAGAATGCAAAACCAATATTACTGAATCGGAGCAAGAATATTGGTAGTTGTGTTTACTAAATCCAAAATTATATCGTGAATGTCTGCAAATTGCGCTCTTGAATTTTTTAATCTTAAGTTGTCGTTTAATTTTGAAATGTCAGTTTGCAGGCCAGGGTTAGTATTATACTCATCAATAAAGTCATCTGTGTCTTTTAGCCATTTTTCTTTAAGTGTTGTAAGTTTTTCAAAATCATAGTAGAGTGTTTTCAAATTAGTTTTGTTTAGATGTTGCAGTTTGTCTTTTACATTTAGTATTTTTGCACTGATTTCTTCCATTGCCAATTGAATGCTAAAACCTCTGTTTATAAGAGTTTCTTTAACCAAGCTTCTGTAGTTTGAGTCTTGGCTGAGTTTTGATAGAATCTTTCCAAGATCTAAAATTTTTCTTTCATTGAAATTTAAAGATGTGTAAAGCATTCTTCTTTCATCTGTATATTCGGGTTCGTCAAAATGCACTGTTGAGTTTGCATTGAAAAATATTTTACTAAATATTTCTGCTTTCATTCCAAATTGGTCATCAGGCTCACCCCCGAAAGAATCCATTTCGCTTGTTTGAATAATATTCTCAGATCTATCTAATATTTTTTGTATTAGCTCTGCAGCTTCGGGATCTAATATTTGTTTTGGAGCATTATTAGCATTAGCATTAGAATTGGCATTAGCATTACCATTAGAATTGGCATTGGTGGGATTATTTTGCTTTAAGGCTGCTGAATTTGGTTTGTTTTTATTGCCAATTGTGGGTTTTGGTGGATTTTTTAAATTATTAATAGCAACAAGCAGATTATCTATTTTTGATTTATCTTTTTTAGACAGCTTTTTATTGCTTGATGCATCGGTATCGGTTTTTGTTATTTTGTCTTTTCCTTTTTTATGCTTTTTATTTTCATGACTGTCTTTGATCTCCAGAGAGCAAGAAAGCAAAATTAGCACAGTTAATGCATGCAATAAAAATATTGCAATTAATTTATTATTTTTCAAAATGTTATCCTTCAATAAAAATTTTAAGTAATTATTATTAATTAATTATTTTAATTACCTCATTAATAACTTTAATTCAAAATTGTTATTGTACAAGAAAAATTAGAAAAAAAAGAGAGCTAAAGCTCTCTTTGGGTACAAGGTCTCATTTTTCTGAGAATTTTTTAATTATTATTAAATTTAAATAATGTGTCTAGGTGAGTTAATGTTTGTTCGGATTTCAAGCAAAGGGAAATCATTTTGTCTTTATATACTTGTTCGATGTGGTCGTTTAGCTTTTCTGTATTGTATTGTAGCTCCAAGGTAGCGTTTGAGCTTTTAATCAGTGCTTCTATTGTGCTAAGCCATTCTTTTTTTATTGAGGCTAAATCAACAATTAAATTATAAATTTCTTCTAAAGTATTTTTGTTGAAATTATTTTCTTTTAGCTTATCCATGTTAACTGCTAAATCTTCAAGTGCAACTTCAAATCCTTGTTGAATTCGTATTCCCCCGGATATTTTTTTTATTGTATCGTGGGCTTTTGGGTCTTTGTAAAGCTTGTTTACAATCTCTGCTAAATTGAAAATATCAGTTGTGTTGTAGCTTAGTGATGAGTAAAATTGTCTTCTCATTTTTTGAGATTCTGCGAGGCTTGAGTTCATTTTTTCTTGAAGCCTTGTGCCATTTTGGGAGTCAATTTTGTAAACACTAAGCAGTTCAAACATGCTATTTTTTAGTCCAAATTGACTGGGTATTTCTGTTTGAAGTTTTTCTTTTTTTATTATTGACATTTCTTTTTCTAAAATCTCAAAGAGTTTGTCAATTAGATCTTTTTCCTTTTTGTTTGAGACTTTTAAGTTTTTTGTTGATTCGTGATTTTCTGGTGTGTTTGTGTCTTTTTTTGTATCTTTTTGAGAATTTAATTCATTGGATTTTGTTTCTGTAAAACTTGCTACGTTGTCTTTGTTGTTTTTATTGTCTTTGTTGTTTAGATCGCAAGAGAAAAATGTCATTATTCCCAATGTTATAAATAGTGATAATTTTACTTTATTCAAAATTTAGTCCTTTAATAAAAATTTTAAGTAATTTTAATTATTTAAAATTAATACTTAATATTTTAAATTTAGTTCAAATTTAAAATAGAACAATAAAAAAGAAGAGTTCAGGCCTCTTCTTTTGATTAAATAGTTGCAAAATAGTTTATTTTCGTTTTTTAAATAAACTATTTAAGTTCTGTTATGTCAATGTATGTGTCAAGAACAGACTGGCGAGCATTTTGCATATTATTTAAGTATCTGTTTTGAATGTACTCTGCTAAAGATTTTGAATCGCTTAAGTTTGAATTAGAGCTAGCATTAGCAATAAGTGCATCAGCTTGTTTTGACCATTCGTTTTTTTCATCTAATATTTGATTTAGCTTTGATTTAAGCTCTTTTAGCTTAATGGTGAAATCAAAGCTGTTGATTTTAGTGTTTAAGTAATCCTGGTTAAAGATGTCAATTTTTTTATTTATTTCTTCTAGTGCAAGTTCGAAAGAAATTTGTATTCCAAGTCCTGATGTTATTAATTCTCTTATTAATTCGTGATTTTGATTCTCATTGTAAAGGGTTTCCATTACTGATCCAAATTGTTCGATTTTGTTTTGATCAAAATTCATAAGTGCATAGAATTTATTTCTTTCATTTTCTGCGTCTGGTGTGTTGGAGTTAAGCTGCGGTGCGTAACTTCTGTCATAAACTTTAGCACCTGAAATAACATCTAGTAGATCAAATGCAGAATCTTTCATTTTAAATTGATCGTAAGTTTCTCTAAATCCAAAGTTGTTTTGTGATTTATTTTTTTCTTCATATATTATTCTAATAAGCTCATTTTTTAATGTTTGTAATTTGCTGCCAGAAGATGTTGTTGTTTGTACAGCAAAGCTTGAATTTGTTGGCTGGCTTGTTGGCTGATTAAAGCTGTAACTTGAAGCAAAGTTTGGCATCCCAGGATTTGCTCTGTTAAAAGTTCTTGTATTGCTAGGCACAGTTGTAACCGCTTGAACAGGTATTCTTTGTTTTAACAGTGGCGTAGCTGCTGTTGTTTTTGGCAGATTTGATAGATCTACGCCAAAACTTAAACCTCGCAATCCTAGATTTGGAGCTGCTTGTGGTTGATTTTGAAGTTCTTTATTTTGTGATGCTGGTGCTGCTTGTGGTTGATTTTGAAGTTCTTTATTTTGTGATGCTGGTGCTGCTTGTGGTTGATTTTGCAACCCTTTAGCTACTGCTGTTTTTGTTGCTTCTTGTGATTGTTTTTGTAGCTCTTCTGCTACTTTATCAGCGATTGTTGTATTTTTTTTATTATTTGAGCTTGTATTAACATTTGCTGTTTCTTGATTATCTGTTATGCTATTGAGCATTCCTTTTACTTTGTTTTTATAATCTTTATCTAGATTAGCATCAATTGTACAAGAAAATAAAAATAATCCCAGAAGCTTTAAGTGTATTAATGGTTTAATTTTCAAAATACTATTCCCCGATTTCTTTTTAATGAATTTTAATAATCAAAATTAATTAAAAATTAAAATCAATTATTAATTAATAAAAATTTAGTTCAAATTAAGAAATATTCAATAAATATAAATAAAAAGATTGAAATACCTTGCTCTTTTTATGAGGGCTTATTTATTTTATTTACGTTAAGAATGATTTCTGTTAAATTTTGAACAAAAAGCGATTCTTGTAAATTATTTAAGAATATGAGTCTAAAAAAAAAGAGAAGAATTAACTTTTCTTTTTAAAATATCAAGTTAACATATTATTTTTTTCTTAAAATTAATAAGAGACAGGTTGTAAAGATTCAGTATCTTGGTAATACTTATAAAAGTGTTCTGCTAGTATTTGCTCATTTTTTTGGATGTTGTCAGTATTTTTACGGTAATTTTCAAGAGTTCCGTTTAAGGTCTTTATAAGTCTTTGCTTTATCTCTAAGTTGGATTTTACTTGCATTAGCAAAGATTTAGCTTCTTTTAGGTTTAGATTGTCTACTCCCTTTTGTATTAATACTAAATCTTGCTCTATTCGGAATTGAGTACTCCATGATATGTGATAAAACAATCTTTCAACTATAGTTCGGTAGTTGGGATTTTTTACAAGTGTTTCAAGAATTTCTTTTAATGTCTCTATATATTCTTTTTTGTAGTCTAAAGAGGAATAAATCATTCTTTTTATTTTCATTTGGATACTTTCATCAAAAAGCTCGTAAGGACTGGTTTTAAAAGTGTGTATGAAGTCAAATTTTTCAGCAACAATTTTAGCTATTTGTGTATTTTCTTCTTTTTTTTGATCTTCCAGTTTCTTACCAATTGCTTTTAATTCTGAGATTGTGTTTTCTAAAATTTTTTGATTTGAAGGCCCAGATGGGGTTTCAGATTTATCTTTAGAGAATTTTGGGTGTTTTTTCTGGACTGATGATTGTTTCTAGACTGATGATTGTTTCTGGCTTGGTGTTTTCATTTACTTTGGGATCGATTTTGCTAAAAGGTGCACATGAGATGTAAATTAAAGTTAATATCATTGCAATAATATTAAGCTTGATTGCATTTGGTTTAGCTTTTGTCAAAATTCCTCCTTACGAATTAAAATTAATATTAATTAATTCTAATATAAATGATAATACAACTATATTTCATCGATTGTCGAATAACAATATTCTTATTGGATATTTAATGATTAAATTTTATTACTATTTTTAGATTGGATTTATTAAGATTTAGATTTTAAGTCTAAAAAAAAAGAGAAGAATTAACTTTTTTTTTAAAATTTCAAGTGCAATATATTATTTTTTCTTAAAATTAATAAAAGGCAGATTGTAAAGATTCAGTATCTTGGTAATATTTATAAAAGTGTTCTGCTAGTATTTGCTCATTGTCTTTCATATTGTTAGTATTTTTACGGTAAGTTTCAAGAGTGCCGTTTAAGGTCTTTATAAGTCTTTGCTTTATCTCTAAGTTGGATTTTACTTGCGTTAGCAAAGATTTAGCTTCTTCTAGGGTTAGACTGTCTACTTCCTGTTGTATTAATATCAAATCCTGATCTATTTGGAATTGAGTACCCCATGATATTTGATAAAGGAATATTTCAACTATAGTTTGGTGGTTGTTTTTTAAAAGTGTTTCAAGAATTTTTTTTAATGTCTCTATATTTTCTTTTTTGTAGTCTAAAGATGAATAAAGGATTCTTTTTATATCCTTCATTTGGGCACTTTCATCAGAAGGCTCATAAGAACTGACTTTAAAAGTGCTTAGGAAATCCAATTTTTCAGCAGCAATTTTAGCTATTTGTTTATTTTCTTCTTTTCTTTGATTTTCCAGTTCCTTACCAATTGCTTTTAATTTTGAGATTGTGTCTTCTAAAATTTTTTGATCTGAAGGCCTAGATGGGTTTTCAGATTTATTTTCAGAATTTTGGATGGTTTTTCCTGGATTGGTGGTTTTTTTCAGTTTAGTGTTTTTATTTACTTTGGGTTCGATTTTGTTAACAGGTGCACATGAGATGCAAACTAAAGTTAATATCATTACAATAATATGAAGCTTGATTGCATTTGGTTTAGCTTTTGTCAAAATATTCTCCTTATAAATTAAAACTATTATTAATTAATTCTATTATTATTTAATAATAGAATTATATTACCCCGATTGTTGAATAACAATATTATTATTTGATATTTAATGATTAAATTTTATTGTTATTTTTAGATTGGATTTATTTGGATTTAGATTTTAAGTCTAAAAAAAAGAGAAGAATTAACTTCTCTTTTTTAAAATTTCAAGTGCAATAATTATTTTTTTCTTAAACGATTATTAATAGATAGGTTTTAAAGTATCAAGTTCTTGGTAATACTTACTAAAGTGTTCTTCCAGTATTTGCTCATTGTCTTTCATATTGTTAGTATTTTTACGATAAGCTTCAAGTGTTTCGTTTAAGGTTTTTTTAAACCTTTCTTTTAGCTGTAAGAGATATTTTGTTTGCATTAGTAACTCTTTTAAATCTCCTTTTGAATTTTCACTTTGAGTGTTTAGCTTTTCATTTATTGTTTGTAAGCAATTTTCTAGTTGTAATTCAATATTTCCCGCTGTTCGATGAAGGAATCTTGCAGGAATTTTGGGGTCGCTTTTGCCACATATAAGTGTTTTAAGAATTTCTTTTAATGTCTCTATATTTTCTTTTTTATAATCTAAGGATGAATAAAGCATTCTTTTTACAAGATTGCTTTCATGATGGTTAGATAGTCCATGAGCAGCAATATAAGGATCGAAGAGACTAGATTCTTCTTTGGTCATTTTAGCCATTTGTATATTGTGTTGATTTTTTTGGTCTTCCAGCTCCTTGCTAATTGCTTTTAATTTTGAAGCTGTAGTTTCTGAAGATTTTTGATAGGAAGTTTCAAAGTCTCCAGGGGTATCTTCAAAATTTTGGGAACTTTTTTCTAGATTAGTGCTTTTTTCTGAATTAGTGCTTTTTTTCAATTTAGTGTTTTCATTTACTTTGGGTTTGGTTTTGTTAACAGGTGCACAGGAGATGCAAATTAAAGTTAATATCGTTGTAATAATGTTAAGCTTGGTTTTGTTTAAGTTAATTTTTGTCAAAATATTCTCCTTATAAATTAAAACTAGTATTATTTAATTTTATTATAAAATAATAATATAACTATATTACAACAATTGTCAAATAACAATATTCTTATTAAAGAATTAAAAATTAAATTTATTGTTACTTTTAGATTGGATTTATTTAGATTTATTTGAATCCAGTTTGTAAGCTCCCAAAAAAAAAGAGAAGAATTAACTTCTCTTTTTTAAAACATTAAGTGCAATATATTATTTTTTTTAGATTAATTGTTTTGTAATTCGTTAAATTTTTCTTGTTTAAATTTGGCATCGCGAATGACATAATCAAATATTAGGTAATTTTCAGCTATGTAACCTAGTATGTAATCTATTTTTCTAGAATTTTCAATTTTTGCAATTTGGTCCTGACTAATACCATTTTCGCTATTTTTTTCTACAAAGTAATCTTTTTCAATTTCTTCAATTCTTTGGGAAACTTCGTCAACAGTTTTTTTCAAAGTTTCTTTGAGCTTTTCTTTTAACATTAAGTCAAATTCTACGTGTATTAGCAGTTCTTTTAATTTTTGTAGGCTTAGAGTGTTTAATTCGCTATCTTTTTTTATTAATTCTAAATATTCATCTAGTTGTTTTTGAATGTCTAGAGCTTTGTTATAAAGTAATAGTCTAATTGGATCTTTGTGTTCTTCACTACCTTTAAGTGTTTCAAGAATTTTTTTTAATTTATTTATTTTCTCTGAGTCGTAATTTAAAGATGCTTGAATTATTCTTTCTATTTGCAGTTTTTCGGCTTCTTGAATTTCTGTACTTGCTACATAAAGTTTACTTTGTATAGCTTTTTCAAGTTTTTCTTTAGCTTCTTTATCTTTTCCATAATACACAGGGTAAACCCCAACAAGATCTGCAAAATGCCCCTTAGTAGGGTTTTTAGCGATTTTTGTAGTTTCTTCATTTTTTTGAGCTTCTAGTTTATTGCCAAATTCTTTTAATTTTGCGATTGCAGTTTCTTTTGGAGATTTTTGATTTAAAGAATTAAGGTCCCCAGATGCATTTTCAGAATTTTTTGTGTATTCTTCTTTTACATTTGTGTATTCTTCTTTTGCATTGGTGTAGCTGCTTATTACCTTTGAATCAAGTGGATTATGATTAACAGCGCATGAGATGCAAATTAAAGTCAGTATTGCTGCAATGATGCTAAGCTTGATTGTGTTTGGGTTAATTGTTATCAAGATAATCTCCTTATAAGTTAAAACTAGTATTAATTAATTATACTATAAAATAGTAATATAACTATATTACAATAATTACCAAATAACAATATTATTATTAAATAATTGAAAATTAAATTTATTGTTGTTTTTAGTTTGAATTTAGATTGCTTGGATTTAGGTTGTGAACCAAAAAAAAGAGAAGAATTAACTTCTCTTTTTCAAAACATTAAGTGCAGTATATTATTTTTCTTTAGATTATTTTATTTTTAATTTGGTTGAAATTTTTCTGTTTAAATTTGGCACTTTGAGTAGAATAATCAAATATTAGGTAATTATCAGCTATGTGACCTAGTATGTAATCTTCTCTATTTTTTTTATTTTGTTGAATTTTTGGGTGAACTTCTTCAACAGTTTTTTTCAAAGTTTCTTTAAACTTTTCTTTTAACATTAAGTCAAATTCTACGTGCATTAGCAGTTCTTTTAATTTTTGTAAGCTTATAGCGTTTAATTCACTATCTTTTTTTATTAATTCTAAATATTCATCTAGTTGTTTTTGAATGTCTAGAGCTTTGTTATAAAGTAATAGTCTAATTTGATCTTTGTGTTCTTCACTACCTTTAAGTGTTTCAAGAATTTCTTTTAATTTATTTATTTTCTCTGTATCGTAATTTAAAGATGCTTGAATTATTCTTTCTATTTGCAGTTTTTCGGTTTTTTGAATTTCTGCACTTACTACATCAAGTTTGGTTTTTATAGCTTTTTCAAGTTTTTCTTTAGCTTCTTTATCTTTTCCATAATACACAGGGTAAACCCCAACAAGATCTACAAAATGATCCCCAGTAAGGTTTTTAGCGATTTTTGTAGTTTCTTCATTTTTTTGAGTTTCTAGTTTATTGCCAAATTCTTTTAATTTCGCGATTGTATCTTTTCGCTCTTTTTGATTTTCAGAAGCAAAGTTTTCAGATTTATTTTCAAAATTTTCGGTGTTTTCTTTTGAATTTGTGTAGCCGTTTATTTTTGGATCAATTGGATTCTTAGCGCATGAAGTGCAAATTAAAGTCAATATTGCCGCAATGGCACTAAGCCCAATTATATCTAGTTTGAATTTTGTCAAAATACTCTCCTTATAATTTAAAATCAATATATTATTAATTCTAATATAAGTTAATAATATAACTATATGATAATTATTGTCAAATAATACCAGTATTATTTGACAATAAAAGATTAAATCTCTTGTTGTGTTTAGTTTGAATTTAATTATATTGTTTGGATTTAGGTTTGAGCCTAAAAAAAAAAGAGAAGAACTAACTTCTCTTTTTTTGAAAAAAATATCAAGTGTAACATTTATTAGTTTTCTAGATTTATTTTTTGTTTAGCTTCAGCACTGTAAGTAGCACAATCAAATATTTGATAATTTTCATTTATGTAGCTTGCTATGTAATCTTTTTTATAGTCATCTTCAATTTTTTCAATTTGTTTCTTGCTGAGACTGTATTCTCTAATTTTTTTTAGAGAGTAATCTTTTTCAATTTCTTTAATTTCTTTGTAAACTTTGTTAACAGTTTTTTCCAAAGTTTCTTTAAACTTTTCTTTTAGCCTTAGGTCAAATTTTGTGTGTATTAGTAGGTCGTTTGATTCTCCTTCTTTTTTTATTAGTTCTAAATGGTTGTCTAGTTGTTCTTGAATTCTTAATGCCGTGTGATAAAGGAATGTTATAATTATATCTTCGTAATCTGATCTTCCTTTAAGTGTTTCAAGGATTTCTTTTAATTTATTTATTTTTTCTTTATCGTAATTTAAAGATGAATAAAGTATCCTTTTTATTTGCATTTTTATATTTGTTTTGGTTGCTTCAGATACTTGATTAAAATAAAGAGGCTTGATTTCATTGGCAAGAGTATCTATGAAATCTAATTCTTTGATTTCAGCTACCTTTGCAGTTTCTTGATTTTTCTGATCTTCCAGTTTTTTGGTAAGTGATTCTAATCTTGAGACTGTAGTTTCTTCTTGATATTTTTGATTTGAAGGTTCTGGATTTCCAGATTTTTGGTTGTCTTCTTTTATGTCGGTTCGACCGTTTACCTTTGGAGCAAGCGGATTAACAGCACATGAAATACAAATTAAAGTCAGTATTGTTGCAATGATATTAAGCTTAATTTTATTTAGTTTATTTTTTTTCAAAATAAATCTCCTTGAACATATTTATAAGTTAAAATTAATGTTTGTTGACTTTAATACAAAATAATAAACTGCATTGCAAGATTTGCTGAATAACAATATTATTATTTAGTATTAAAAAATTAAATTTCTATTTTTGTGTTTTTAAATTTTTTTCAATATTAACCTCCCTTTTTACGTACACCAAAACCAACACACACCACTATTAGTAGTGTATGTGGTCACAACAGGCGTTTAGTGTTGTTATAATATTGTTTGAAATTTGAATACTGTTATGTGAGTTTAATTCATGTTCATATCCAGTCCTTATTACTTCTCCCAGAATATTTCCATTAGCTCTGCACCCTGCTGTATTTTTGTCATATTCGCTGATAATGTTGTCTACAGTTTTTATCCATGAATTTCTTTCTTGTAGTAGTTTTTCAAAATTTTCTTGAATTTCTTTTACTGGTTTTGTTCTAAAATTAAACATTAGGCGTCTTAGCTCATCTTTAGTTAAAGTATTAACAGCATTTTCAAATGCTTCTTGGATTTTAAATCCTGTCCAAAAAATTTCACCAATAAGGTTGTAATGGTAACCATTTGAACTTGATGTTTGTGCGAGTATTGAAGCTAATTTTTTGATTTTATTTTCATCATAATTTAAGGATGAGTAAAATAATCTTCTAAGCCGATTGTCTTTTAACATGAGATCAATATTCATGTCTTGTTTTTCTGGGAATGTGGTTTTGCTTATTCCAAATTGATCAGTAGGTTCGGCTTTTTGAATATCTGTGTTTATTTGTTGAGTAAACATTTCGATATTTGGTCCTATTTTTTTAATCAATTTTTCATTCTCATCAAATTCTTGTACAATTTTTTTAATTATTTCTTCTTTTTCATTTTTAAAGAGCTGGTTTTGCTGTAAGTTTTGAATATTTTTCTCAATTCCAGAGTTTTTAACTTCAGTATGGTTTGGTTGTAATTCACTTGTTGATTCTGTGTTGTTTGATTTAGAATAAAAAGAGCATGAAAACAGCAAAGTCATTTGAAACAGTTTTAATAGTTTCCAAATTTTGGTTTTTTTCAAAACGTAATCCTTAAAAAAATTAATCATTAGTTTTATTAGGCAAGCTCAATATTTTTGATTTCTAACTAAATATAAATGTATTTCAATTTGTTTAATTTTCAATGTTTGTTTTATTTATTTAAAATAAAATTCAATAAATTAATTGTTTAAAATATTTTTTTAAAAAAGTCCAAAATATTTTGTTTGGTTTTTTGAATTTTTTAGTAATGTAATTAGTATTGATATTGATGCTAAGCTTGCTAATGTGTATTAATTTTAAAAATTTTTGTCAGAGCCTTGTTTTTGTTTATGATTGAGTTATATTTTTCATGTGTTATTTTATAATAATAAATCTAACTATTATGAAATAACACCGTTCTCCCCATCTTAGTGCGAAATCTGAGCGTTTAATCATTATTAAAAGCCTTTGATTTTTAAAGACATTCTTAATTAAAAAAGTTAATTATATGTTTTTATACTAATATGTATTGATTCTAATTTAGTTATGTTTTAAAATATTAAAAATAAATGTTTAAAGAAGGAGAATTAACAATGATTAAAGTATTTAGTAATTTAATAATTAACGGATTATTGTTTGGATTTGTAAGTTTAAATGTGTTTGCAGATTCTAACAATGTAAATATTCTTAATTCTCAATCCAATGTTTTAGAACAATCAGATCAAAAAGATGACAAAAGCTTAGATCCAAAAGATCAGGTCAATCAGGCTCTAGAGACTATTAGCAAGGTGGCTGCCGATGTTTCTGGTAAATTAGAGGTAGTTAGAGAATCATCTGTTGAGTTGGTAGAATCAAATGATGCGGGGGTAGTTAAAAAGTTTGTAGACTCAATGCCTTTAATATCAGATGTTGCCAAAGAGGCTGTTGTTGCATCACAGGAAGCAACTGTTGTGGCAAAATGTTCAGGAATGGTTGCTGAGGATGCAAACAAGGTTGTTGAAATGTCTAAAAAGGCTGCTCAAGAAGCTCAAAAAGCTGTTTCTGTTGCCGGTGAAGCAACATTTTTAATAGAGAAGCAAATAATGTCAAACAAGTCTCCAAAGAATAAGGAATTGGAATTGACAAAAGAAGAATTTGCTAAAGTAGAGCAAGTTAAAGAAACTTTAATGGCCTCTGAAAGAGCTTTAGATGAAACAGTTCAAGAGGCTCAAAAAGTTCTAAATATGGTTAATGGTTTAAATCCATCAAATAAGGATCAAGCAGTAGCAAAGAAAGATGTTGCAAATGCTATTTCTAATCTTGTTAAGGTAGTTCAAGGTGCAAGAGATCTTGCAAAAGTAATGACTATTTCTTTATATATGAGATAGTTAGATATACAAATTTATAAATGATTAGAGGATAAAGCAAAAAGGTTTGAAGCTAATTAATATTAGTTTCTGCCTTTTTATTGTACTAAGATTAACAATAATATCTCCCCATTGGGCTGTTCGTATGATATAATATTTTCGTTCTGAATATTTACATTTTAAGTATTTACGTTCTTAACTAATAAATTTGCCTTAAGTAAGGAGAATTAATTTTTGAATAAAGAGTATAAGATTTTGGATAATGGGTTTTTAAAGCTTATTGATTTTATGGGAGATGATAAGAGAATAGTTAAAGCTGCAAGGATTTCTTATCGAGGAGAGAGTGTTAAAAGAAAAGATGAGGAGCTTATTGACTATTTAATAAGAAATGGGCATACAAGTCCATTAGAGCAGGTGGTTTTTACATTTCATGTTAAAGCTCCAATATTTGTTGCAAGGCAATGGATGAGGCATAGAACTGCAAGGATTAATGAAGTTTCTGGATGTTACAGCTTGGCAAGGGAGGAATTTTATATCCCTTTAGAAGAAGATTTAAAGTGTCAAATTTTTAGCAATAGATCCAAAAGAGAGTTTAATTCTTTGGAAAAATTATCAGACAAAATAAAGCAGCATCAAAAACATTCTTATGAGCTTTATCAAGATATGATTAACTCTGATATTCCAAAAGAACTCTCAAGAATAGTTTTGCCCTTAAGCTTATATACCGAATGGTATTGGCAAATTGATTTGAATAATCTTTTTCATTTTATTAAGTTGCGATTAGACTTAGACAGTCCAAAAGAAATTAAAGAAAATTCGCCAAAAGAAATGCGCGAATATGCCAAAGCATTGATAAGTATAGTAAAAGAAATTGTACCTAGCGCTTTCAACAGTTTTGAAAATCATTTTTTAAGAGGAAAGAGATTTTCTCATGAAGAGATAATGGCAATTATTAATGCTTTGGATTTAAATAAACTTAGTATGGATGCTGAAAAATTGAACTTATTGAAAGATAAGCTAGGAATTGATTGATTTTTAAGTGCTTATTATTTAGTTATAAATTTTGTATGCAACCGGTCAAAAATTAATTTTTAGCACAAAGCACAATTTTTTAAAAACAATTAAAAAATCGTAAATTAAATGTTATTTGAGCTTTCTATAATTAGAGTTTATTAGTATACTAATAAACTCTAATTT